>JABSPI010000004.1:0-16225 GCA_013214365.1 Erythrobacter sp. | reverse complement strand
TCGAGCCCATCGCGCAAGGCATAGGTGAAGACCGCGCCAAATGGCGGGTTTTCAGCGAACCAGAAATTGTTGCCATTGGAGGCTTGCGGGCCGCCATAACCGCCCCACAAATCGCCTTCGACATACATCCACGGATCGCGCACGCCGAACAAAGTCGCCTCGGCCCCGGCAATATTGGCCGCATTGGTGCGCAGCGGCGAATAATCGTCGAGCACATAGATCCCGCGGCCAAACGTGCCCACGACCAGATCATTTTCGCGCTGTTGAATTTCGATATCGCGGACATCGATCGTGGGGAAATTGGATTTCAATTGATGCCAATTGGCCCCGCCATTTTGCGAATAGAACAGGCCAAATTCGGTCCCCACAAACAACAGGTTGGGATCGACATGATCCTCGGCAATGGTGTGGACCGATCCCCAATCGGGCAGGTCGCCGCTGATCGAGGTCCAGCTGCGTCCGCGATCGGAGGTGCGATAGACATAGGGATTGTGATCGCCGCGTTTGTGATTGTCGAACACGGCATAGGCGACATCGGCGCTGTGGCTGGATGTGATGATATCCTCGACCAACGTCATGTCAGGGACACCGCGCACCCGTTCAAGCCGGCGCCAATCCGCGCCGTTATTTTCGGTCACCGAGATCACCCCGTCATCAGTCCCGACATAGATCAGCCCTTGCGCAAGCGGGCTTTCGCTGAGCGCGATTGCCGCGCCAAAGATCGAGGTGGAATCGTTTTTGGCAATCGCATCCACGCTCCACACCCGGCCCATCACTTCGAGCGCATTGCGATCGATCTGGCGGGTCAGGTCGGGGCTGATTTTCTGCCATGAATTGCCGCGATCATCCGATGCGAACAGATATTCCGCGGCGTAATAAATCCGGTCGGGATTGTGCGGGCTGATCAAAAGCGGAGTGTTCCAATTCCACTTATAGGCCGCCTCGGCCGCTTCGGGTTGCGGGGTCAGGAACACGCGTTCCTGCGTGCGCCGGTCATACCGCGCCAGACCGCCATATTGATATTGGGTGTAGACAATATTGGGGTCACGCGGATCGATTTGCGGTTTGTATCCATCCCCGCCCAGCACAATGTGCCAGTCGGAATTGGTGATCCCGTGAACCACGCTGGTGCGCGATGGACCGCACAGCGAATTGTTATCCTGCGTCCCGCCGCACACATTGTAGAACGGGGCGGCATTGTCGGGTTGGATGCGATAGAATTGCACAATCGGCAAATTGTCGACATGGCGCCAGATCGACCCGCCATCCCAGCTTTCATAAATGCCGCCATCGCCGCCAATAATCAGGTGGTCGGTATTGCTCTCATCAATCCACAGCGCATGGTCATCGACATGGCGGGTGGCCACGCTGAGATCGGTGAAGGTCTGGCCGCCATCGATTGAGCGTTTGGAAAATGTGTCGAGCGAATAGAGCACGTTTTCATCGAGCGGATCGACCACGATCTCGTTGTAATATTGCGGGCTGGTGGTCATGTGGCTGGAGCGTTTGGACCAATTCTGGCCGAAATCGCCGGAGCGGAACACGCCCTGTTCATCGGCTTGCCCCTCGATAATGGCATAGACCATGTCGGGGTTGGACGGCGCCATTGCCAAACCGATGCGTCCCATATCATCGCCGGGCAGGCCGGCGGAAATCTCGTCCCAGCTCTCGCCCCCATTGCTGGTGCGGTGGATGCCCGATCCCGGGCCGCCATTGATCAACACCCAGACATGCCGGCGGCGTTGATAGGACGAGGCCACAATCAGGTCGAAATTGTCGGGATGGACCACGAATTCATTGATCCCGGTGTGTTCGTCAATCGCCAGAATCTGGTCCCAGGTCGCGCCGCCATCCGTAGTTTTGTACAGCCCGCGATCGCCGCCTTCGGACCATAATGGCCCCTGCGCTGCGACGAGGACAGTGTCGGGATCTTCGGGGTGGATCCAGATCTGGCTGATATGGCCCGATTGCTTGAGCCCCATATGATCCCAGCTTTTGCCGCCATCAGTGGATTTGTAGACCCCATCGCCAAAGGCGACCGAACGCTGGGCGTTGTTTTCGCCGGTGCCGACCCAGATAATGCTTTCATCCGACGGGGCGATTTCCACCACGCCAATCGAATAGGACCCCTCGCGGTCAAAAATCGGGGTCCAGGTGGCGCCGTTATTTTGCGTCATCCACAAACCGCCCGATGCGGTGGCGACAATGTAATGGTTGTGCCCGCCCGAGAAGAACGCAAAATCGGAAATTCGCCCCGAGGGATAGGCCGGGCCAATCAACCGCAAAGGCAGCGAGGACAGCGCAGATTGCGCTTTGTCGCGCGCCCCGTCCTGGTCGCCATTTTGCGCCGCAGCCGGCGCAGCAAGCGCGCCCCCCATCACCGCAGCCAGACCCAAGGCCACACATGTTAGCGCCTGATTGATTTGCTTTAGCAGTCCGAACATACCCGTGTGCTCTCCCCTATTTGGCACATATGCCAAAACCCCATAGCGCCGCGGCGCGATTTGGCAATCGACCGCTTTGCAACCCGGCATGCATCAAGGGGAAGAGGATCGCTAAAAACCGGCGGAGCGGGCCGCGTTCGGTTTCACGCTATCGGGCTGGCAGGAAAGCGGCGCTTGGCAGGCCGCACATCATCTCTGCGCAGAGCTATTGCGGCGTGCCCACCAGAATGCGCATCAATCGCCGCGCCGCGCACCACAGCGCGTGGCGCGCGCTGGGACCGAGCATATCTTCGACCATTTCGTCGAAATCCAGCCGATCATCATAGGCCGCCGCCATGCACAGATCAGCCAGAAGCATTTCATCATAGCTAAATTCGGGCGCACAAGGCGGGTTGACCGCGATCCGTTCAGGCCATGTGTGGCCCGCCTCATCGAGCAGGACATGGAAACTGGCCACCGCCGTGCGCGAACCCAAATGGCAAGCGAGCGTGCGGGCACAATAGCGCCCGTCAGAGCGCGCGACATGGCAATAACGCAGCGCGCACACAATCCGCCCCCGGGCCGGGTCAACATGGCGCATATCGGGGGTGTAGGTCAGTTGTGCCAGATCATAGGCCATGGGCTGCTCCTGCGCTGCGGCGCGCCCCGAACGGGCAATCCTGACGGTTGGCAGGTGTGCCTTTAAGGGCTTGAATATCAGGGTCCAGTTCGATGAACATCGCCTCGCACACACAGCTCGCAGCCCAGCTGATCGCGGCGGGCAGGCCATGCGGAACCTCGCGCGAGCCATGCCCTGCGGTCAATGCCGGGGCGCACAGTAAAATGCCGATCAAGGCCTTTTCATCGGACGAGAATTTGGGACTGCAACAGCATTCGCGCACAAGTCGGCGCCCCAGATGGCCCTCGACCAATTCAAACAGGCTCGCACAGGCCGAGGCAGTCACATCGTGATAGCCGTGTTTGAGCGCCTCCTTATGCATTTTGGGGAGGACCGAGACCTGCTCTTCACGGCCGATCGCCCAGAGGCGGAACAACCGAACGAAAATGGCATCTTGAAAGGCGCGCCCTTTGGCCGTGCGCATAACACTCTCCTGCGGGAAACAGCCGATTGCTGCAGCTTCGTTTATACTATTGCATCTCATTCGCAATAAGCGCAAGGGCTGATTTCAAACAGTCCGAGGATAAAGTTGCGCCGGTGTGATCCATCGCGCGGCGTTATGATGCGGGTGTGCGGCGCAATAACGCCGCGCAATGCATGGTTGGATTTCCGCACAAAAATCGCATAAGGCGCCGCGACAAACAGCGTGAGCGCCGCAATGCGCGCATGCGCTGGGCAAAAGGGATGACATTGCATGCACGATCCACGCTCCAAACGCTTGGAACTGAGCCGCCGCCGCGCCTTGATGACATTTGGCGGTTCGGCGATTGCGGGGCTTTCGCTGATTTCCGGGGTGCGCGCGATCGCGGCGCCGANCTTTACCAACTATCCGTTCCAATTGGGCGTTGCCTCGGGCGAGCCGAGCGCGGANGGNTTTGTGATCTGGACNCGGCTGGCGCCTGAACCGCTCGAAATCGGCNATGGCATGCCCGCCGCACCGGTCGAGGTGCAATGGCAAGTGGCGGCCGATGAACGCATGCGCGATATCGTTGCCAGCGGCACTGCAATCGCGCGGCCCGAATTGGGCCATGCGGTCCATGTCGAGGTGTCCGGCCTGCGCCCCAACCGACCCTATTTCTATCGCTTTATCGCCGGCAGCGAACGCAGCCTGCGCGGTCGCAGCAAAACCTTGCCGGCTGTGGGCCAGCCGATCGACCGGGTGCGCTTTGCGGTGGCGGGCTGCCAGAATTACGAGGAAGGCTATTACACCGCGCACCGTCACATCGCCGCCGAGGAACCCGATTTCGTGTTCTGCTATGGCGATTATATTTACGAATATCGCGGCAACCGGGTGCGCAATTTCCGCGATGGTCCGCGCGAAATGGTGCGATCGCATTTTGGCCAGGAAATCTACACCATCGAAGATTATCGGCGGCGCTATGCGCAATATAAAATGGATGCCGACCTGCAAGCCGCCCACGCCGCCGCGCCTTGGTTTGTGACCTGGGACGATCACGAGATCGACAACAATTGGGTCGCCGACCTCGATCAGGACGGCACCCCGGCGGCCTATTTCCAATTGCGCCAGCAAATGGCGATGCAGGCCTATTACGAAAACATGCCGCTCAGGGCCTCCTCGCTGCCGATCGGCCCGCGCATGCAGCTTTACCGTCAGGCGCGTTATGGCGACCTGCTCGACCTCAACCTGCTCGACACAAGGCAATATCGCAGCGACCAACCCTGCGGCGACCGCTGGGGGGTCGAATGCGCCGATACCAACAATCGCGAGGCGCAAGTGCTGGGCGCGCAGCAGGAGAGCTGGCTGTTTGAGCGGCTCGCACAAACGCAAAGCCGGTGGCAGGTTCTGGCCCAGCAAGTGATGGTGATGGATCTCGACCGCAGAAGCGGGCCCGAGCGGACCGAAAATCTCGACAGCTGGGCCGGCTATCGCACGCCGCGCGCACGGATGTTGAGCCAGATCGAGCAATTGGGGCTCGACAGCGTCGTGGTCCTCACCGGGGATGAGCATCAAAACTATGCCGGCGAGCTGCATATTGACGGCCAACGCCCGGGGGCCAAGCCGATCGCGACCGAATTTGTTGCCACCTCGATCACGTCGGGCGGCGATGGCGAGGATCAACGCAGCAGCACCCGCCGCATTCAGGCCGAGAATGAATGCCTCAAATGGCACAATTCGCAGCGCGGATTTGTGATGTGCGATGTGACCCGCGATCAATGGACGACCGAGTTCAAGACGGTCGACAAGGTGACGACGCGCGGGGCGGAATTGAAAACCCGCCAGCGCATGGCGCTGGTGCACGGCCAACAAGGTTCGTTGGCCCAAATATAACGCCAACAGGGTTCGCCCACGCCGCCTTCGCCCACGCCGGCTCTAGTCACGCGGCTGGGCTGGTTGGGCCCGCGATGCGTGGGCCGCTTGCGCGCCTCAAGCCTCGGCCCACATCCTCAACAAATTGGCCATGGTCTTATCGAGCGTCAGCAATTCCGGCGCATCGTCCGGCAATCTTTGACGCAGGCTCACCCGCAGATTTTCCAGATCGAACAGCATTTCCCGCTGGCCCACATCGCGGATCAGGCTTTCGATCCACCCCACGCACACAATCCGCGCACCTGCGGTGACCGGGCGAACCTCGTGGATGCTGGTTGAAGGGTAGAGCACCAATTCCCCGGCGCGCCCTTTGAGCGATTGGGTCAGGCCAGCATTATGGACCACCAATTCGCCGCCCTCATAGCTGCCGGGATCGCTCAAAAACAAAGTGAAGGACAGATCGGTGCGCATACGCTGTGCGCCGGTGCCCATGATCGCATTGTCGACATGCGCGCCGTAATGGCCGTCATTTTCGGTCTTGCTGACCATCAAACCGGATAAGGTGCGCGGACGGGCGGCGGCTTTGACCACCGGATTATCGGCGATGAGCGGGGTCAGCATGTCGCGCAATTTGCGCCCGGCCGGATCGCTCATCACCGCTTGCTGGTTGCGTTTGACCCGTTTGGCGACCGGGCCGGCGCTGACGCGGCCATCGCGCCACGACAAACCGGCCAGACATTCGCGCAATTGCGCCAGACCGGCGGGATCGGAAATGGCCTCAATGCTCAAAATCATCGCGGCTTCTTGATAATCATTTGCAAAAATTTCCCACGCAGTTATCGCTGCTTCCAAATGTTATAGCTGGAGAACGTGAAATGAAAGTCGAGTTGAAAACCTGGGCCGGTCTGGGCCTTGCCACCGCGCTGGCAGGGGCGGGTCTTGCGGGCTGTTCCGGGGAAGCGGGCGAAGGCGGCGAGGCTGGTGAAGCCGGCGAAAGCGCCATCTCCGCTGCGGCCGGTGAAGGCGGCGAAGGCGGCGAAGGCGGCGAAGGCGGCGAAGGCGGCGTTGCGGTCTTGGATGCCGCCAGCGATCCGGTGGTCTATGGCGCGGCTCTGGCCGTGGCAGAGGCACATGTGATCGCGGCGCGCGATGCGCTGCGTGCAGGCAAGGAAGAGCCCGCTGCCGAAATGTTCGCCCACCCCGTCTCCGAGGTGCTGCTCGATATGGAACCGGTCTTTGCCGAGCGCGGCGTGGACGACTTCAAGGGCCTGTTCACCGGCGCCTCAAGCGCGGTTCTCGAAGGGGGCAGCGTGGCCGATATTGACGCCAAGGCGGAGGAAATTTTCGCAGTTCTGCGCGCCGCCGAAACCAAGGCCCCCGACAATGGCGCGACCCCCGCGCAAATCGCCGCCGGGGTCAGCGCCGACCAGATCGAGCGCGCCGTCTCGATGTATGCCCAGGCCACAACGACCGCGCAATACGCGCCCTATCTGGATGGCTATGGTTTTTACAAAACCGCACAGGCCGGTTTTGACCGGTCGTCCGAGGCGATCTTGGCCGATGATCCCGACGCCCATGCCCGGATCAGCGCGGCTCTCGAATTGCTGGCAAACGCCTATCCCTCGGTTGAGCGGCCCGCAACGCTCGATGTCGATCAGGGCGCGCTGCTGGGGGCCTCGTCTGCGGTCATGCTGGCGGTCAATTGACCCGCGCGGCAAAGCCGCTTTGAAACAGGGAAGCGCGCGCCGGCATTGCCGCGCGCGCTCCCTCTCACCTCGCCCTTACTTGACCCCGCATCCGCCCTCTGCCCCCGCCCCAGAAGATGCGTTCATCAGATGCGGTGATCAGCTGGCGTGATCGGCGCTCATCGGCGATCTGCTCTTTTCTTCATCAAACGAAGCGGGCATAGGCGCGGCCATGCATGATATTCGTTTGATCCGTGACAATCCCGAAGCCTTCGATGCCGGCCTTGCCCGGCGCGGCGCCGACCCCCAAGCCCGAGCCATCCTCGCGCTCGACGAGGAACGCCGCGCGCTCACCACCCAATTGCAGGACGCGCAAAGCCGCCGCAACGAGGCCTCCAAGGCGATCGGCAAGGCCATGGGCCAAGGCGACACCGAAACCGCCGAGGCGCTCAAGGCCGAAGTGGCGCAGATCAAAGCCGATATGCCCGCGCTCGAAGAGCGTGAAAAAACGCTCGGCGACCAATTGCAAGATGCGCTCGCGCGCATTCCCAACCTGCCATTTGACGATGTCCCCCAAGGCGAGGATGAGGCGGACAATGTCGAGGTGAGTAGCTGGGGTGAGCCGCGCACATTCGATTTTGAACCGCGCGAACACGCCGATATCGCGCCCGATCTGGGGATGGATTTCGAAACCGGCGCGCTGATTTCGGGCGCCCGTTTTACCTTTTTGCGCGGCGATATGGCGCGGCTGCACCGGGCGCTGGGCCAGTTTATGATCGACCGGCAAGTGCGCGAATATGGCTACACCGAATGCGCCCCGCCCGTTCTGGTCCGCGACGAGGCGATGTATGGCACCGACAAATTGCCCAAATTCGCCGAAGACAGCTTCCGCACCACTGATGATCGCTGGCTGATCCCGACCTCAGAAGTCTCGCTCACCGCGAGCGTGATGGGGCAAATCATCGACGAGGCCGCGCTGCCTTTGCGGATGACCGCATTGACCCAATGTTTCCGCTCCGAAGCGGGCGCTGCGGGCAAGGATACGCGCGGCTTCATCCGCCAGCACCAATTCGAGAAATGCGAGCTGGTCAGCGTCGTCAAAGCGCAAGACAGCGAAGCCGAGCACGCCCGCATGACCCGCGCGGCGCAAGAGGTGCTCGAAGCGCTTGACCTGCCCTATCGCACGATGATGCTGTGCACCGGCGATATGGGGTTTGGCGCGCGCAAGACCTATGATCTGGAAGTGTGGTTGCCCGGCCAGGGCGCCTATCGCGAAATCAGCTCGTGTTCGAATACGGGCGATTTTCAGGCGCGCCGGATGAAAACCCGTTACCGCGTGGCGGGCGAGAAGAAAAAGACCGAATTCGTGCACACTTTGAACGGGTCGGGGCTGGCGGTTGGACGCACTTTGGTGGCGGTGATCGAAAATTACCAGCAAGCCGACGGCTCGGTCACAGTGCCCGAGGCGCTCGCCCCCTATATGGGCGGTGTGACCACCTTGACCCCCTAAACGCGTGGGCTCAAGGCGTGGGCTGAAAGCGTGGGCCGCGTGCGCGCCGAAATATCCGCGCGCCTATATCCGCACCCGGAAACCCCCAGCGGGTGATGATTGGGCGCAAGCCCCTTGCCATGGGCCGGGCCGCGCCCTAGCCATTGCGCTATGCGGATCCTGGTTACCAATGACGATGGCTATCACGCGCCGGGCCTGACGGTTCTGGAAGAGATTGCCGCACAATTCAGCGACGATGTGTGGGTGTGCGCCCCGTCCGAGGAACAATCGGGTGCGGGCCATTCGCTCACGCTCAACCGCCCGGTGCGGCTGCACAAATTTGCCGAGCGGCGCTATGCCGTCACCGGCACCCCCACTGACAGCGTGATGATGGCGCTGCGCGAAGTGATGGACAGCCCGCCCGACCTGATCTTGTCGGGGGTCAATCGCGGCGCCAATCTGGCGGATGACATCACCTATTCGGGCACCGTGTCGGCCGCGATTGAAGGGGCGCTGGCGGGGATCCGCTCGATTGCACTGAGCCAGGTTTACAGCCGCGAGACCGCGGGCGGCCCGAACGAATTTGCCGCCGCGCGCGAATGGGGCGCCAAAGTGATTGCGCCGCTGCTCGATGCGCCGTTTGCCGATCGCACTTTGGTCAATATCAATTTCCCCCCGCGCGCCGCCGCCAATGTCGCCGGGGTGCGGGTCACACGGCAGGGTTTTCACGATTATTCACGCGGCTCGATCGTCGAGGGCAAGGATCCGCGCGGCCACCGCTATTTCTGGTTCGGGCTGCATGCGATTGAACACACGCTCGATCATGGCACCGATTTAGAAGCGATTGATGAAGGCTGTGTCTCGGTCACCCCGTTGCAGCTCGACCTCACCCACCATGCCAGCGTGACGGCGCTGGCGGCGCGGTATGAGGAGCTGGGCTGAGACCATGGCGGATAGCCCCTCCCCCACCCCATCGCCCTCTGCCCCCAATTCGGGCCAGCCGGGCAAAGCGGCGCGCGGGGCGTTCCGGTTCAAACCGCTGCGCCGGTCGGTCAACCTGCCGATCTGGGGCGATGTCAGCTTGCGGCTGGGTGCGGCTTTGGCTTTGATCGCGCTGGTGATCCTGATCCACTGGATCGATCGCGATGGTCTGGTCGACAATGTCGATGGGGAAGTCAGCTTCCTCGACGTGGTCTATTTCACCATGATTTCGATCACCACAACCGGGTTTGGCGACATCGCGCCAGTGACCGATTCGGCCCGGTTCAAAGAAGCGGTGATCGTCACCCCGATCCGCTTCATGGTGTTGTTTATCTTTGTCGGCACCACCTATAATTTTTTCATCAAACGCAGTTGGGAGAAATGGCGCATGGCCCGTATCCAGGAAAAGCTCTCGGACCATGTCGTGGTGCTGGGCTTTGGCGTGTCCGGTTCGCAAAGCGTTGAGGAATTGATCGAACGCGGCACGCCGGCGAAAAAAATCGTCGTGGTCGACCCCAGCGAGGAGCGGCTCAAAGAGGCCGAGCGTTTGGGGGTCAATGTGATGGCCGCCGATGCGACCCGCGATGAAACCTTGAAAGCGATCCGGATTGAAACCGCGCACAATGTGCTGGTTTCGGCCGGGCGCGATGACACCTCGATCCTGATCGTGTTGACTGTGCGCCATCTGGCCCCGCGCGTCCCCATCAGCGTGGTGGTGCGCGCCGATGACAATGAATTGCTCGCCCAGCAAGCCGGCGCAACCAATGTGATCAATCCGGTGCGCTTTACCGGATTGCTGCTCGCCGGGACGGCCAAGGGGCCGCATATTGCCGATTATCTGGCCGATCTGGCCTCGGTGACGGGGCGGGTCCATCTGGTCGAACGGGTGGTGACCGAGGCGGAATGCGGATCATCTCTGGCGCAATTGAGCACCGGAGGGCGTGGCCTGAGGATTTATCGCAATGGCCGCGCGATCGGCTTTTGGGAAGAGGAATGCAACAGCCTCGAGCCGGGCGATATCGTGGTCGAAATCGTCCCCTCGGACAACGCGCCCGCCTGATCGCGGCGCGCCCTCCGATCAGGGCCCTGCGCTAGATAAACAAGAGGAAGGTCGCCCCCATCGCCGCCATCCCGGTCAGGAAATAGCCCGCATCAATCGCGAACAGTACAAAGCTGCGGCGTTGGAGCAGATAGGTCACCCCGACCGCCGGCGCCATCACCCCGATGGCAAATCCGCACGCCATCATCATCACCACAAAGGGCGGCGGCGCGGTGCGCGCGATCAAATGCCACAACACCATCGCGATCAGCATCTCAAACGCAAAGCCCAGCCCGGCAAGCACCGCAATAGGGCCACGGGCAAGATCGGCATCGCTGAGCCCGGCCGCGCGTCGCCAGATCGCCCCAAACAGCGCCCCATACCAGACCACCCCAATGGCAAAAAACGCCGCGGTTCCCGCCAGAACCGGCCAGACTTCAAAATCATTCATTGCGTGCACCTGTCGGTTTTGGAAGTTTTGCGATCGCGCCGCGCATAGCGCCCCAAATAGCCTAAGGCGCGCAGCGGGGAAAGCCGCCGCACAGCGGGCCGGAGCGCCTGAATACACGGCAAGCGCCATTGGCGCGCCTGGCCGGGGGGCGTGCGGGGGCGCGCACAATACTGGCGCTGCGCGGTTTTGACGTGTATGGGCGCGCCCATCATGTCCAACATCACTTCTCTTCCCGATGCCAAACGCGTCGGCATGGTCTCGCTTGGCTGCCCCAAGGCGCTGGTCGATTCCGAACGCATCCTCACCCGGCTGCGCGCCGATGGCTATGCGATGAGCCCCGATTATGACGGGGCCGATGTGGTTCTGGTCAATACCTGCGGCTTCCTCGACAGCGCCAAGGAAGAGAGCCTGGCTGCGATTGGCGAGGCGATTGCCGAAAACGGGCGGGTGATCGTCACCGGCTGTATGGGCGACGAGGCCGAAGCGATCCGCGCCGCCCACCCGCAAGTTCTGGCCGTGACCGGGGCGCATCAATATGAACAAGTGGTCGAAGCGGTCCACACCCATGCCCCGCCCAGCCAAGGGCCCTATGTCGATCTGATCCCGCAACCCGACATCAAACTGACCCCGCGCCATTACAGCTATCTCAAGATTTCCGAGGGGTGCAATCACGCCTGCTCGTTCTGCATCATCCCGCAATTGCGCGGCAAGCTGGCCAGCCGCCGGATCGATGCGGTGCTGCGCGAGGCGGAGAAATTGATCGCGGCAGGGACGCGCGAATTGCTCGTGATCAGCCAAGACACCTCGGCCTACGGTGTCGACACCCGCCACGAGGCCAAGATGTGGAAAGGGCGCGAAGTGCGCGCGCATATGACCGATCTGGCCCGCGAATTGGGGCAATTGCGCGATGACAATGGCAAGGCGCCGTGGACGCGGCTGCACTATGTCTATCCCTACCCGCATGTCGACAAGGTCATCCCGTTGATGGCCGAGGGGCTGCTCACCCCCTATCTCGACATCCCGTTCCAACACGCCGCGCCTTCGGTTCTCAAATCGATGCGACGTCCGGCAAACGAGGCCAAAGTGCTCGCGCGGCTCAAAAGCTGGCGCGATATCTGCCCCGATATTGCGATCCGATCCTCTTTCGTGGTCGGCTTCCCGGGCGAGAGCGAGGATGATTTCAAATATCTGATCGACTGGCTCGAAGAGGCGCAGCTCGACCGGGTCGGCGCGTTCCGGTTTGAACCGGTCGAAGGGGCCGCGGCCAATGATCTGCCCGACCCCGTGCCCGAGGCGGTCAAGGAAGAACGCTATGCCCGGCTGATGGAAGTGACCGAACGCATCAGCGCAGCCAAGCTCGCCGCCAAAGTGGGCAAGACTGTGCCTGTGATCATCGATGAAGTGGGCGAAGCGGATGAGGATGGCGATATCGGCGCCACCGGACGCTCGCAAGCCGACGCCCCCGAAATCGACGGCGCGGTCTATCTGCGCAATGTGCCCGCGACGCTCCAGCAAGGGGCCATCGTCGAGGTCGAAATCGAAGATGCTGACGCGCATGATTTGTTCGGGGTGATTGCAGACTAACCCTCTGTTTGGGCGGCGGATTTGGCGCCCGCTTGCCACGGCCTGAGCGTATTGTGGTGCGCGCAAAAACCGCTCTCGGCACGCGGCACGCGGACGCTAAAGAAAACCTATTGGCCCGGTTGCAAAAACCGCACTTGCAGCTTGCAAGCGACACACTATTGTGCGCTGCGAAAAACGCTAATATTGTAACATTGGCAACGTTGTCATTTTGGTCTTATTGCTTGGAGGGAGCCCCATATGACCGAGTTCTTCGCCGATCGATTGTTGCTGTTCGGAGCAACCGGCGATCTGGCCCGGCGCAAACTCTTGCCCAGCCTGTGCGCGCTCGATGCGGATGGGCTGCTGCCTGAAAAGCTCCAGATTATCGGCACTGCGCGCAGCGCGCTCGATGACCGCGAATACCGCAATATGGCGCGCGCGGCGCTGGAGGAATTCCTGCCCGCTGAACGGCGCGGCTCAATGGCGCAATTTCTCAACCGGCTGACTTATCAGCAACTCGACGCCTCCACGCTTGACGGGTTTGACGATCTCGCCGCCAAAGTGGCCGCAGCCGGACCGCAAGACGACGATGGCGGGCTGGCGATCTTCTTGTCGACCGCGCCCAGCCTGTTTGGTCCGACCATTGCCGGCCTGCAACATGCCGGGCTGACCGGGGACAAGGTGCGCATGTGCCTTGAAAAACCGCTCGGCACCGATCTGGAAAGCTCGGCGCAAATCAACGACGCGGTCGCCGCCGCCTTCCCCGAAGACCGGATTTTCCGGATCGACCATTATCTGGGCAAGGAGACGGTGCAGAACCTGCTTGCCTTGCGCTTTGCCAATATCCTGTTCGAGCCGATCTGGAATGCGCATATCATCGAACATGTCCAGATCACCGTGGCCGAAACGGTCGGGCTGGAGGGGCGCGTGGGTTTCTATGACGATGCCGGCGCCTTGCGCGACATGGTTCAGAACCACATGCTGCAATTGCTTGCTTTGGTGGCGATGGAGCCGCCGACCAGCTTTGACGCCACCGCAGTGCGCGATGAAAAGGTCAAAGTGCTGCGCGCGCTGCGCCCGGCTTTGGCGAGCGAGACGGTCACCGGACAATACCGCGCCGGCGCGGTCGATGGCGCGGCGGTGCCCGGCTATGATGAGGAGCTGGCCGAGCATGGCCATGACCCGTCCGACACCGAAACCTTCACCGCAATCAAGGCCCATGTCGACAATTGGCGCTGGCGCGGCGTGCCGTTTTACCTGCGCACCGGCAAACGCCTGCCCGAGCGCGTGACCGAAATTCTGGTCCAGTTTCGCAGCGTGCCGCATTCGATTTTCGAAGGCTCGGGCGCGCCCAGCGGGACCGGGCTCAATGCCAATCAATTGCTGATCGGGATCCAGCCGGAAGAGGATATCACCTTGTCGCTGATGGCCAAAGTGCCCGGGCTTGATGAAGGCGGGGTGCGGCTGCGCGAAGTGCCATTGCAGATCGCCATGCCCGATGCCTTTGCCGAAAAGCAGCGGCGGATCGCTTATGAACGGCTTTTGCTGGACCTGATCAAGGGCGATCAGACGCTGTTTGTGCGCCGCGACGAGGTCGAGGCGCAATGGCAATGGATCGATGCAATCCGCAAGGAATGGGAGGCGCACAATGTCACTCCCAAAACCTACACTGCCGGCACGTGGGGGCCGAGCGCGGCGATCGCCCTGACCGAACGCGACGGGGTGACCTGGCATGAATAGGCTCGATGACCGGATCCATAAGGTCACCCAGCGGATCATCGAACGCTCGCGCCCGGGGCGCAGCGCCTATCTCGACCTGATGCAGCGCGAACGCGAACGCGCGCCCGAGCATAAGGATGTGGCCTGTTCCAACCTTGCCCATGCCTTTGCTGGCGCGCTTGAAGATCAAGGCGCAATGAAAGCGGGACGCAGCCCCAATATCGGGGTTGTGACCGCCTATAATGACATGCTCAGCGCGCATCAGCCCTATGGCCGCTATCCCGACCGGATGAAAATCTATGCCCGCGAAGTGGGCGCGACATGTCAGGTCGCCGGCGCCACCGCGGCGATGTGCGACGGGGTGACACAGGGCGAGGACGGGATGGAATTGTCCCTGCTCAGCCGCGACAATATCGCCATGTCGGCGGCGGTGGGTTTGTCGCATCAAATGTATGACGGCGTTGCCTGCCTCGGCATTTGCGACAAGATCGTGCCCGGGCTTGTGATCGGGGCGCTGCGTTTCGGGCATTTGCCCGCCATCTTCATCCCCTCCGGCCCGATGCCCAGCGGGATTTCCAACAAGCAGAAACAGGAAACCCGCCAGAAATATGCCGCCGGCGAAATCGGGCGCGACAAATTGCTCGAAAGCGAGCTGGGATCGTACCATTCGCCGGGCACCTGCACCTTTTACGGCACGGCCAATTCCAATCAGATGATGATGGAGATGATGGGCCTGCACGTGCCGGGGGCCGCCTTTGTCCTGCCGGGGACCAAATTGCGCCAGGCGCTCGACCGGGCGGCGGTGCACCGGCTGGCGCAAATGGCGGGGACCACCACCCGCACTTTGGCACAGGTGGTCGATGAAAAGGCGATTGTGAACGCCGCCATCGGCCTGTTGGCGACCGGCGGATCGACCAATCACGCGATCCATATTCCGGCCATGGCGCGCGCGGCGGGGATCATTATCGACTGGAATGATCTGGCCGAATTGTCCGCCGCAGTGCCGCTGATTGCGCGGGTCTATCCCAATGGCGAAGGCGATGTGAACCATTTCCACGCGGCCGGCGGCATGGGCTATGTGATCGGCGAATTGCTCGATACAGGGCTCGCCCATGGCGATATTTTGACTGTGTGGGAGAGCGGATTCGAGGCCTATAGCGCGGAACCGGTATGGGAGGATGACGCGCTCGCCTGGACGCGAGTGAGCGAGGCGCGCGATGACACTATGCTGCGCCCGGTTGCCGATCCTTTCCAAGCCGATGGCGGCATGCGGCTATTGACCGGCAATCTGGGCCGGGCCTGTTTCAAATCTTCGGCGGTTGCGCCCGAACGCTGGACCATCACCGCGCCCGCGCGCGTGTTCGAAGACCAGCACGATGTCGCCACCGCCTTCAAAGCCGGCGAGCTTGACCGCGATGTGGTGGTGGTGGTCCGGTTCCAGGGGCCGCGCGCCAATGGCATGCCCGAATTGCACGCGCTGACCCCGATTTTGGGCGTGTTGCAGGATCACGGCCACAAGGTCGCTTTGGTCACGGATGGACGGATGTCGGGGGCGTCGGGCAAAGTGCCCGCGGCGATCCATTGCACCCCCGAGGCCAAAGGCGGCGGTCCGTTGAGCAAAGTGCGCGATGGCGATGTGATCACCGTGTGCGCGGCGACCGGCACTTTGCGGGTCGAGGCCGATATCGATGCGCGCGAGCCGGTGGCCGATCCGCCTGCGCAAATCGGGGTGGGGCGCGAATTGTTCCGCATCATGCAAGCCCAAGCCGACAGCGCCGAACAAGGCGCCTCGGCCATGCTTGCCAGCGCCGGATTGTGAGGCGGTGATGGGCGGGTCAACGGATTTGGTGGCGGTCGATGTCGGGGGCACCCATGCCCGCTTTGCGATCGCGCACATTGCCTCTGATGGCTCGCTTACATTGGATGA
>JABSPI010000388.1 GCA_013214365.1 Erythrobacter sp. | reverse complement strand
TGCCGAGACAGAAGAATTGCTGCGCGATCTGGCCTATCCCCTGATTGAGGCGAGCGAGCTGGAGCCGGAAAATGTCGAGCTGGTGCTGATCAATGACCCCTCGATCAACGCCTTCGTTGCGGGCGGGCAAGTGGTCTATGTTCATGCCGGGCTGATCAATGCCGCCGAAAGCGCCAATGAAGTGCAAGGCGTGATCGCGCACGAATTGGGCCACATCACTGCGGGCCACGTGGTCCGCTTCAACGAACGCGCCAGCGAGGCGCAGGGGATTTCGATCCTTTCGCTCTTGCTGGGGGTGGGCGCGGTGCTGGCCGGAGCGGGCGATGTCGGGATGGGCGCGATTATGGCCGGCCAACGCGCCGCAATGGGCAGCTTCCTGGCCTTCAACCGCAATCAGGAGGCCGCGACCGATTTGGCCGGGGCGCGGTATTTGTCAGGCGCGGGGATCACCGGGCGCGGCATGTTATCCTTCTTCTCCAAGCTGAGAAATCAGGAGATCCGGCGCGGCTTCAGCCAGGCCGATGACGCGGCATATACGCGCACCCACCCGCTGCCCGGCGACCGGATCCAGACTTTGCGCGGCCTGCTCGAAAGCGATCCGGCATGGGACACAGAGCCCGACCCGCAATTGCAGGAACGCTTCCTTGCAGTGCGCGCCAAGCTTTATGGCTATCTTGCCGAGCCCGAGCGCACATTGCGGCAATATCCAACCGACGACCAAAGCGTGCCCGCGCTCTATGCCCGCGCCTATGGCTATCACAAAGACGCGCAGGTGGAGGCAGCGCTGGGGGAAGCGGACAAATTGCTCGCAACCGATCCGGATAATCCGTATTTTCTGGAGCTTAAGGGGCAGATCCTGCTCGAATCAGGCCGCCCGTATGACGCGCTGGTGCCGCTGCGCCGGGCGACCGATATCACGCGCAATCAACCGCTCATAGCAGGGATCTTCGGGCACGCCTTGATCGCCACCGAGGATGAAAGCAATTACGCCGAGGCCGAACGCGTGCTGCGCGCAGCGGTCGCGCGCGACCGGCTCAACCCGTTTGCGTGGTATCAATTGGGGGTTGTTTATGCCGCGCGCGGTGATTTGCCTCGCGCCCGCCTCGCCAGCGCCGAACAGCAGGTTATGTTCCGTCAATACCCCGAAGCCTTGCGCAGCGCGCAGGCCGCCGAGGCCGGCTTGCCCACCGGGTCGCCCGATTGGATCAGAGCCCAGGACATCGCCCTGCAAGCGCGCGCCGAACTGGAACGTATTCGCGATTCTCGCTAAGAACAGCCGGACCTTATGGAAACCAATTTCAAACACACTTTGCTGACCGCGCTTTTGGCGCTCACCTTTGGCTTTTTGGGGGCCGCGGTGTGGTCTTATGCCGGGCTCGCGGATAACCGCACGCGCACCTATCTGCTCGATAATCCCGCCATCCTCGAAGACATGTCGATCGCCTTGCAGCAAGAGCGTCTGTTGGAGCGGTTGGCCGATGCAGGCGAGGGGCTCTACCAGCCGTTTGAAGGGGCCGTGATCGGCAATCCTGAAGGTTCCAAAGTGCTGGTCGAGTTCAGCGATTACAATTGCGGTTTTTGCCGCACCAGCCTTGCCGATGTGCAGCGTTTGGTGGAACAGGACCCGGAATTGAAAGTGGTGCTGCGCGAAATTCCACTGCGCCAAGGCAGCGAAGGCTCGGCGCGCATGGCGTTGGCGGCCGCCTTGCAAGGCAAATACCGCGCCTTCCACGAAGCCATGTTCTTGGTTGGCGACACCTCGCCAATGGGGGTCGAATTGGCCGCGCGCCAGGCCGGACTTGATCTCGAGCGGGCCCGTGCCGACGCGGCAAGCGAGCAGGTTTCGCTCGAACTGGCGCGCAATTACACCCTGCTGCAACAACTTGGCCTCAACGGCACGCCGGCCTTCATCACCACCGGTGCGGTTTTGCCCGGCGCTTATGGCTATGACGCGCTCAAAGCCGCGCTCGACGAAGCTGAAGGATGACAATGCGCAAACGGGGCGCTCCCTTGATAGCATTGGCCGCGCCGTTTGCCTTTTGGGCGGCCACCCCCATCGGCAGCGCCGCGCCGCAGATCAATTGGGACCGGATCGACCTCGATGCCGAGCGCGCCGCGATCGAGCGCTATCAAAGCTTTGATCAAAGATTGCAGGATGTCGGGTGGCAATTGGTGCGCGGCAATGCGCCCTTTTGTGATCGTCAAATCCTCTCGATCGGGCTGCAATTGCAGGACCTGAAAAGCTATGGCGGGCCGGAAGTCGCGCGCCGCGCGCTGGGGCTCACCGGTGATTTCGCGGTTCAGACGGCCGCGCGCGGATCACCGGCGGCGCAAACCGGCCTGTTCGCCCAGAACCGCGAAATCACCCGGCTCGAACGGTTCG
>JABSPI010000387.1 GCA_013214365.1 Erythrobacter sp. | reverse complement strand
TGATCGCGCTGAAACTTCAAGACGAACTGGCTGAACTGCCTGCTGAACTGATCCCGGAAGGGGCGGTAGCAGGTATGCGGATCGGTCTGCATTATGGCCCGATCTGGGTTGGGACAGATCGGGTTACCGGAAACCGTTTATGGTATGGCGGGGAAGTCAACCGGACCGCACGAACTGAGCCGGTGACCCCGGTTGGCGGAGTGTGTTGCACCGAAAGCTTCGCCGCCGCCTTGTTGATGACCAACAATCAGGACTGCGACTTTACGCCTGCCGGCAAGATCACTTTGCCCAAGAATTTCGGCACGGTCGAACTCTATCATCTATAACGCAAAGGGGCAGAGCAAGCCCCGTCATAGCGTGATCTGGCACCGCTTTCTCAGGATGCCTCCCGCTTGTTCTTCGCCACACTCGCCTCCATGCGCGCCAATTGTTCGGGCGTGGCGGGCGTCTGCCGGGTGGCTTTCCATTCCTCTTGCGCCATTCCGTGAATGAGCGCGCGCGCATCCGCCTTGTCGCCGTCAAACCCGGCATCGCGGATCCAGTCAGCCAAACAATTGCGGCAAAATCCCGCAAGCCCCATCAAATCGATGTTCTGCGCATCATGGCGGTGCTGCAAATGGCGCACCAGCCGGCGAAATGCCGCTGCGGCCACCGCATCATCAAGGGCGGTATCAAGAGAGTTTGGGGAGGGGTTTTCAACCGACATGTTGGAGCCTTTTCCTTGAGTTGCAATCTTCCTGTGCCATAGGGTCATCGCAAGGGATCATAAAGAGGATGGCGACACAAACCATGAAACGGATCGACCCACGCGGGCGCAAGGTCAAGATTTTGGCCACAATCGGCCCGGCCAGTCGCTCACCTGAAATGCTGCGCCGGCTGTTCACCGCCGGGGCCGATGCTTTCCGCGTCAATATGAGCCATGGCACCCATGCCGATCACGCCGAAGCGATCGCCACAATTCGCGCGCTTGAAGATGAATTTGCCCGCCCGATCGCCATCCTTGCCGATCTGCAGGGGCCCAAATTGCGAGTGGGGACCTTCAACCAGAGCAAAGCAGTGATCCGTCATTCGGGTCACTTCACGCTCGACCGCGACCCCACGCCGGGCGATGAAACCCGTGTACATCTGCCCCATCCCGAATTGTTCGGGATCATGGAACGTGGCCAACGATTGTTGATCAATGATGGCAAGATCAAGCTTGTCGTGCGCGAAGCCGATGAAGACCATATCCGCTGCTCGGCCGAGGTGGGCGGAGTGATTTCCGACCGCAAAGGCGTCAATGTGCCCGATGCCGAAGTACCGATCCCCGCACTGACTGAGAAGGACCGCAAGGATTTGGCCTTTGCGGTGGAGCATGGCGCAGACTGGATCGCGCTGTCCTTTGTTCAGCGGCCCGAAGACCTTGCCGAAGCCAGAAAGCTAATCGCGGCCCATACGGGCGGCGGGCATATGCCGGCATTGTGCGCCAAGATTGAAAAGCCGCAAGCGGTCCGTCGGCTCGATGAGATCATTGAATTGGCCGATGGGATTATGGTCGCGCGCGGCGATTTGGGGGTTGAACTGGAGCCTCACGAAGTGCCCCCGCTGCAAAAACGGATCGTTGCCGCCACCCGCAATGCGGGCAAGCCGGTGATCGTGGCGACCCAGATGCTCGAAAGCATGATCGAGAGCCCAATGCCAACCCGCGCAGAGGTCTCTGATGTTGCCAATGCGGTGTATGATGGGGCGGATGCGGTGATGTTGTCGGCCGAAAGCGCAGCGGGCGAATGGCCAGAGGAATCGGTGGCGATGATGCACCGGATCGTTGCCCAAGTGGAGCGCGACGAGGGCTATCGCGAACGCATTCGGCTGCTCGACACATCGCCCGACGCCACTACCGCTGATGCGTTGGCCTATAGCTGTATGACGATTGCCGATACGGTCCCGATCACCGCGATCACGGTGTTTACGATGTCGGGATCAACCGCCCGGCGGGTGGCGCGCGAGCGTCCGGCAACCCCGGTTCTGGTGCTCACACCAAGCGAGCGAACCGCGCGCCGTGTCGCGCTGCTATGGGGCGCACATGCGGTGGTGACGAAAGATATTGGCAGCTTTGAAGAGATGATCGCCAAGGGCAAACGCATGGCCTTGCGCCATGGATTTGGTGATCCGGGATCAAAGCAGATTGTGCTTGCCGGTGTACCGTTTGGAACCCCGGGCAGCACCAATGTCTTGCATGTCGTCACACTCAAAGGCGACGAGTTGGAGGGACATGGAGATTGAGAGCGCTGGGTCTAACCGCTGCGGCGAGGGGCAGCAATTCCCCCCAATATAAGAGCGCTGCAACCTGTTAGCTAATAGCGCACCTTTGTGTTAATATACCCTTGGGTGTGGGGGCTTTGACCCCAC
>JABSPI010000386.1 GCA_013214365.1 Erythrobacter sp. | reverse complement strand
CGCGCTCAAACACGAGATCACCTATCGCAAACCGGCATTTCTGGACGATGATGTGATCGCGCAAACCGTGCTCGAACGTTTTGCCGGGGCGCGCGCATTTTATCACACGGTCATCAAACGCGGCGAGGATGTTTTGGCCGAAGTGCAATCGAGCTGGTGCTGCATCGATGCGCAAACCTTGCGCCCGGCCCGGATCGGGGAAAATTTGCGCGAATTTTTCCTGCCTGAGGGCGAATGACAATATTCGTTGTGCAAACCGCGCTTTGCGCCTTGGCACATGTGGCTCTATAGAGGCGCAAGCATGTCGCTTCTAGCTCTCCCATCCCATCGCGGCCAAACCGCCTTTAATCTGCCCGCCCGAGGGGTGCAGACGATGATCGGCCTTGCTCTGGCCGTGGCGATTGCGGGCAGCTGGATTGCGATCCACGCCTACGGCATGTTTGTGTTCGAATTGACCTGGGACAATGCGCCGATCGCGATTGGCCTTGCCATGGTGCAATGTTGGTTGTCGGTCGGGGTGTTTATCGTTTGCCATGATGCGATGCACGGCACATTGGCGCCGGGCAAACGGCGCTTTAACGCGGCCATCGGGGCGGTGTTGTTGTTCTTATATGCGGGCTTTCGCTGGAGCATTTTGCGCCGCGCCCATTACACCCATCACGAGCTTGCCGGACATGAAGGCGATCCCGATTTTGATGAGGATAATCCGAGCAATTTCCTCGGCTGGTACACGACTTTTCTCAAACGCTATTTCGGGTGGGAATCGCTGATCTTCGTGCACGCCGTGGTCGGAATATATTGGTTGGTATTGGGCATTCCGATGATCCAGATCGTGGTGCTTTACGGCGCGCCCGCGCTGCTTTCCTCGTTGCAATTGTTTTACTTCGGCACCTATCGCCCGCACCGCCATGTGATCAAAGATGGCGCACCTGCAATGCCCTTTGCCGATCACCACAATGCCCGCTCGGATGATTTTGGCACGCTGACCAGCCTCATCACCTGTTTCCATTTTGGATATCATCTGGAACATCATCATCGCCCCGACGTTCCTTGGTGGGCATTGCCCGCAGCGCATCGCGCGGGCCTTGCTCAAACCGGTTTGAAATCGAACCCAACGCCGCCCGAGGTCCAATCAGAGGAGATTGCCCTGTGAGCTGGTACGAAGCCGCCGCTTTCACCTTTGCCGCTCTGGCGGGGATGGAATTGTTCGCGTGGTGGGCGCACAAATATATCATGCATGGTTGGGGCTGGGCGTGGCACCGCGACCATCACGAACCGCATGACAATACGCTGGAGAAGAACGATTTGTTCGCGGTCGTGTTCGGCACGATCAATGCCGGCCTGTACATTTACGGATCGCTGTTTTCAGAGGCGGTGTGGTGGATCGCAGTGGGGATCACGCTGTATGGTTTGATCTATGCCTTCATCCATGACGGGCTGGTGCATCAACGTTTCTTCCGCTGGGTGCCCAAAAAGGGATATGCCAAACGGCTGGTTCAAGCGCACAAACTGCACCATGCGACGATCGGCAAGGAAGGCGGAGTGAGCTTCGGCTTTGTGATCGCGCGCGATCCGCAAGTGCTCAAGCAAGAGCTGAAAAAGCAGCGCGATGCCGGCAAGGCAGTTGTGCGCGACAGCGTGGGAGCCTAACTCTTCATCACGATATAAAGCGCGGGCGCCGCCTTCAGGCGCTGGGCTTTTTTGAACGGGGCCAATTGGCGCAGCGCCGATCCGGGGTCAGGCGGCTGCGAGCCGCGCGGCGTGTTCTTTGACCAGAGCGATCATATTGGGCACGCCCTGTGTGCGATTGCTCGACAATTGGTTTTTCAAATCGAACGGGGCGAGCGCGGCGATCACATCCATTTGCGCGACCGTTTGGGCCGGCTGGTCCTGCACCGCGGCGATGACCAGAGCGACGATCCCTTTGGTGATTGCGGCATTGCTGTCAGCGAGGAAGTGAAGCTGGCCAGCGCCCGCGCTGTCGGTGGGATAGACCCACACCGCCGCGGAGCAGCCGCGCACCAATGTCGCATCGGTTTTGAGCGCATCGGGCATGGGTTCCAATTCCCGGCCCAGCTCGATCAAAAGCGAATAGCGTTCATCGCCTTCGAGAAATTCGTATTCTTCGAGAATGTCATCAAGAGATCGCATGGCCGCGCGCTTTAACGGGGCAATCGGCGCCCGTCCACTATCCAAGGCCCACTATCCAAGGCCCACTATCCAAGATCCGCCGGCTTACCCGAACACGCCGCCCGGACGGGTGAAGGCGTAATAGATCACATAGAACCAGCTGAAGAAGCCGTGGATGATCGCCCACAGGATCGATTGGTTCTGGGCCCATGAAATGACCACTGCGATTGCGGTGCCCAAACCGATCCCTGCGCGGGCGGCTTC
>JABSPI010000385.1 GCA_013214365.1 Erythrobacter sp. | reverse complement strand
ACTGTCGCGCCTTCCAGGGATGTGTATCTCTGCTGATGAGTCCAAAAGGACGAAAAGGATAACAAAGACGGATAGCCGGGACGAAGGGCGAGAGCCTATATCCCCGCCACGATTCCAACCCCAGCCAGCGGATCGGGAGTGAAGTCCTGCACTGGGAGAGATAAACTAGAGGCCGTGTATGTACCGCCTCTTTAATATATACATACCCTCCGGCTGGCATACCCCGAGGTTAAGCGTATGCCACCTTTACTTATGGCTGGCGAGCCACCGACAAACGCACCACAAAGTAAAAAAAGGATTAACAATGGAAGAAAATGAATTAAAGAAAATCTTACAAAAACACAAAGAATGGTTGGCAAATGAGGACGAAGGCGAGCGAGCTGACCTCAGCTTCGCTAACCTCCGCTCCGCTAACCTCAGCCACGCTAACCTCAGCCACGCTAACCTCCGCTCCGCTAACCTCAGCAACGCTAACCTCAGCTGCGCTAACCTCACAAAGTGCTTAGCTAATGAAGCAACATCAGGGTTTTGGCTTTGCTGTCCAGAAGAAGGTAGTTTCACAGCGTATAAAAAGTGTATGAATAATGTTATAGTAAAACTTAAAATACCAAAAAGTGCGCTACGGAGTAGCGCAACCACCAGGAAGTGCAGAGCTTCACAAGTAAAAGTGGTTGAAGTTTTTGGCTCAGATCATGGTATATCATCACATGATGAAAAAACTTTTTACGAGGCTGGCAAAGTTGTTAAATGCGATAACTGGTGCGAGGATCGTTGGCAAGAATGTGCTGGAGGAATACATTTTTTCATGTCTCGCCAAGAGGCCGAGAATTATGGGAGATAACACAGTGAAACTTAAGAAAAATCAACAGCTCGCAAGCCAGCTACGCCGCTTGTGCAAAAAGCACGGCATTATCTCCACCGTAGAGATGCAAACCGGGTCAGATAGCCCACACCTAGCGATCATCGATTATAACGATAGCGAGGAAGGCACTATATTGCGTTTCTACAACGCTAGCGATGTGTTGGCGTATCTAGGATACTAATGGCAAACTATTACAGTAAGACGGTCCCAAAGGGGACACACACGAAATTGATAATCGAGCTGTACAGAGCCGTGATACTAGCGGGTGTAACGTCTTTTGTTGCTACAGCTATGGCTACTTTGTAAAAGGAAATAAAAATAATGTCTGATGAAATTGACTTTGATGACCTGGATTTCGGGGAGCCGGAGCAGATTGAGATGGGTGCTCAGTGCTGGGCGCGTGACAAAGGGTGTAAATTTTATAGCCCGCTGACATATTACAAAAAAGAACATGGCGTTCATTTAGTAATAGACGACGCAGCGAGGGAGGTACTTTTGTACGACGAAGTAACAACTACCAACCCCCACCACACAGAGCAAGTTGAGGACGTGGAGCCGGGGCAGGAGATTGAATTCGATGCTGATGTTTGGGCTAGGGTAGGCGGTTCTCTAGAGTGGATTAAGTGCACATATCTATTTGATAAAAATGACAGCTCTTGGTGCTGGATTCTTGGAGCCCCTTGCCTTGTTTCTGAAGTAACAACTGTTGATCCCCACACCCCAGAGCAAGTTGAGGAAGAGCCGTGGGCTGATGATTTGCCTCCGAATAGTGAGGTGTGGCTTTACAGTAAAAAGGATAAGTACTTTAAAAATTTAGTAGGTGGCGGTTGTAGTATTGTCGCTATTCAAATTGACCCCGAATTGTCCAACGGCTTCCTATACCAGTTGAAGAGTGGCAAATACCAAGTTGCGTCTTGCTATCCTCTGTGGTGCGACGAAAAATTAAGTACTTGTAGTGTCGTTAGGGGTCGTGACAACGCATATAAGGCCACCCTTATCGGCTGCGTCATGCAAAAATCTAACGGGGAGGTGTAGGGGGATGGCTTACACACCGCTTACTGAATCAATGCCAAAGGCGCGTAAAGTTCATATTTGTGATACTTGTGGCCTAGAGATAAAAAAGGGTGAAATCCACCATAGGTTTGACGGCATTTATGATGGTGAATTTCATACAAGCAGGGAGCACATTAAGTGCCACGAAATAACAAAAAACTGGGAAGAATGGGAGTTTGAAGATAACGACCCTAGCGAGTTTAGGGAATTGTATTTGGAGGTTGCGAAATGAGCGATTTATTTAACCCAAAAGATGACGGGGAGGTGTAGGGATGAGCAGAAAAGACGGAAAGCAAGTTGAGGAAGAGCCGTGGGCTGGAAGAATTCCAAGTGATTGTGAGGTGTGGTTACGAAAAGAAAATTACGGGGATTCCATAACTTTTGAAAATCCAGGGGAAAGAGACGCTTGTTTTATGGATTTCTTTATGGGCAATAAAAACTTCTCAGGCTTCCTATACCAGTTGGCGAATGGTGTTTACCATGTTTGTTCTTTTTAC
>JABSPI010000384.1 GCA_013214365.1 Erythrobacter sp. | reverse complement strand
CGGCCATTGGCATCGCGGAAACGATAGCCATAGCTGGCATGGCTGTGTTCCTGTTCGATCAGAGCGACGGACAATTCGCCGATCTGATATTCCTCGCCCGGCACCAGAGTGCGAAATTCGATGTCAGCCTTGAGCCAATCGAAGGGGACGGGGAAGGAAATCTCTTCTTGTTGCCGGCGCAAGGCATCCTCGGCATCTGGATGGCCGGCATGGATGATAACCTTGGCCCCTTCGACAAAGGCGGGCACGAAAAACGGGAACCCCATAATATGGTCCCAATGCAGGTGCGAGAGGAAGAAATGCCATTCCTTGGGGCGGTTGCCATGGGCAAGGCGTTGCAAAGTGTCGAGCCCAAACTCGCGCAGGCCAGAGCCCATATCGCACACCACAAAAGCGCCTGCGCCCGCGTCCACTTCGACGCAACTGGTCGCCCCGCCATATCCCTGGCCAACCGAAAAATCGAGCTGGGTGCGCGCAAAGTCGAGCGCGGCAGATTTGTCAGCAAAGCGCTTGCCGTCGGCCTTGATCAAGGCGTCAGCGATCTTGTCGGTGAAGGTGGTCGCATGCGGCGCGACCGGCAAGGATCCCCGGGTTCCCCAGAAACGGATTTGCATAATTTCCCCCAAAGCTCTCTCAGTGCCCGGTTGCATCCTCAACCGTCTCGGCCACATCAAAGACCATATTATACCGGCTTATGGCAAGCACTTCTCGCATTGCGGGGGTCGGACAGGCGAGCATGATTTGCGTGTCATATGCCCGGCCAGCGCGCTGCGCCAGCGTCATGGCGCGCAATCCGCGTGAGGACATAACCCCCACCTGCGCAAGGTCGATCACGACCCGTTTGCTGCGTAAATTGAGCGCATCAAAAAGGTGGCGTTGAAAGCCTTCAATGGTCTTTGCATCAATCACCCCGCACGGGGCGACCACCACGGTTTGACCGCGCAAAGTGGTGGTTAGAGTGAGGGTGTTGGGAGTTTTACAAGGTGACCCTGATGACGGAACGGCGCCCATATGTGGCCCGGCTTGCGGTTCATCGTCGCGGCCACAATGCGCCCCAGCCTTTGTGCGGTGCACGATGTGTGCGGGGCGCGCGGGGCGGTCTTTACGGCTGTCAAGCGCACCCAAAACAGGCGAGATCGCGATCAGATTTTGCATTTATTCTCCCGGGGCTCAGACTGCAACGAGTACGTTCTAACCATGCGAAAGTGAAATAAATACTATCGCCTCGCGATTTCAGTGATTTCCCTCAGGGCTGTCACCCCTACCGCCTCAGATCCCGTTCATACAGCTGTCACCCTTGTGACTGCCAGATGAGGGGGTGAGGAAGGCCAGTATTGGACGGCCTGAAAAAGGCTAAGCGACGGTGGCTTGTGTAAACTTCACTAAGGGGTAACCCTTGCCATCAAAGCAAAAAGGCGTATCAATCGCGGCGATAAGCGCCTCGCCCGACCATGGTGTGGATTAGGGGGTTTTGCCGGTTTTTTCGGCGCTAAACTTAAAGTTATGGTCTGAGACAATTCTGTAATCGGAAAACGATTATCGGGTGTGGAGGCGCGATTCGCGTCAAACTACGCTTTTAGGGGGCACGTTTGATTAAGCTGGAATTTTTATCATCTTGCGCTCGGCGCTCATCAGGGGCTCAAACGCTTGGGGCCAATTTGATGTCGGCCAATCTTTTTGTGGCCTCGGCGCTCACTGCCGGTTCTGCATTGGTGATCCCAACTGGCGCTGCTCAGGCTCAGGTTCAGCTTCCACCGCAAATCTCTCCGCCATCGCGCTCTGAATTGACCCCGCCTGAATTGCGCCGCGAGGATCGGCGCGATGTGACCTTGACGATTGACGGCGATCTGGAGCGCTCGCCCTGCGTGCTCGACCGGGCCGAGTATGCTGACATCACGCTGACTTTGAACGGGGTGGAATTTTCCGGGCTTGAGCGCGCGCCGGGACTGTCACTGGCGTCGGCCTATGATGGCTATCTTGAACGTGAGGTTTCGCTGGCGGCTTTGTGCGATATTCGCGCCAAGGCCAACCGGATCCTGCGTTCGCAAGGCTATCTGGCGACGGTCGAGATACCCGAGCAAAATTTGAGCGATGGGGTGGCCGATTTCGGTGTGGTTTTCGGCAAGCTGGTAGGCTTGCGTGTGCGCGGTGATGCCGGCCCGTCTGAGGCTTTGGTTGCCTCCTATCTTGAGAAGTTGACCGGCGATGCGGTGTTCAACACCCGCCGCGCAGAACGTTATTTGCTGTTGGCCGACGATCTGCCCGGTGTGGATGTGCGATTGTCGCTGCGTCCGGCTGCGGGGGGCGCACCGGGGGATTTGCTGGGCGAGATCGCGATTGTGCGGCGCAAGGGTGCGATCGATGTGAATATCCAGAATTTCGGTTCATCCGCAATTGGCCGGTTTGGTGGCTTG
>JABSPI010000383.1 GCA_013214365.1 Erythrobacter sp. | reverse complement strand
ATTTGAAAAAATCTCGAAAAAGTGCCCTTAAAAGACCAAATTGAATGATTTCAACCAGGAAGGTGTCAAACTCAAGAAAAAGCCCCGAAGTATTTTCGGGGCTTTTTCTTATGTATGAAAATCAGATCATTGATCATTCTTCTGCATCTCTTGAGTTTGACACGATTTTGATATAAGTGCCTGATAATGAGGCAACTAAAAAACAGGCTTCGCCCCACAGGATTTTATAAATACTTGGTTATGAGATCTTTAGGGATGATGTTGGGAATGGGTCTTTTTCCTATGCGATTGAGGAAAGATCGAGTCTGGTCGCAGAGTTTAGAACGGATGTAAAACTCACGATTCCCGTTTTTGATATGACTGAGCTGCATTTTTGAGATCAGCTTTCTGATCTTTCTTTCTGAGAGGGGGAACTTTTTTTTCTCTAATCTAAGCTGCAACTGAGCTAGCAGCGCATAAGCAATGTAGCAAAGACAAATATGTCCTCTGATCCTTTTGTCCGTCCAGTGGAACATCGGCCTTGTTTCCAGATGGCTTTTGAATGAGCGGAAGGAATGCTCGATTTTATACAGGTTCCTGTAGTGATCCAGGATCTTTTCTACCGGCAGGTTTTCTTCATTGGTGCTAATGGCCAGTATGCCATCATATTTCTGATCCTGCTTGATTTTCTCTTCATCCAAGCTGGCTTTGCCCTCTTCCATGCTTATGTAATGGCGGCGAGCCTTGGCCTTGAGCTTGGAGGGATCTTTTAAGAGGGCCTCTGCCTTTTCCAATCGCTTTTCTCTATCCTTTGCATCCTTCTTTGCTCTCTTTTCGCTGTAAGTAGCAATGATTCTGCGACCTTGATGCTTGATCGTTTTGTAGCGGATACGAATAGGCTGATCCCCTGCCTCTTTCATCAGCCATTGATGCTGATAACTATCTAGCTCAAGCAGTTCTCTTTGAACAGATTTGGATAATTGCTTTAGCCTTTCCCCCATGATGAAGTGATAGCCTTTTTCTACTGTCTTAGCCAGATTCTTTTTATTGAGCATCCCCCGATCGGCTACCAAGATGACCTTATCGATCATATATCGCTTCTTCAAGCGCTCGAGGGCATCTTCGAAGCTATGGCCCTCAAAAGTATCTCCGGAGTAAATCTCATAACCTATAGGCTGTTTGTCTTTGTCGATCAATAGGCCAAAAAGTATCTGGGTCTTGCCCAGTTTACCATCTTTGCTAAAGCCCTTTTGGCGAAGCTTACCCTCCATTTCTTTATCTGAGTCAAAATAGAAGGTCGTTACATCAAAAAAGACTACATCCAGCTTTTGGTTGAACAGATTGCGGCCGCTGCGGTAAATACAGCCTTGAATACGCTCATGATGATCGGCCAATTGATCCAGGGAGCGATAGAGATGATGGAGCTCTACCGGCTCTATTCCCAGGTACTCGGATTGATGGGTCCAGGTACATAATTTACTCCCAGGATCATTCAAACGCTCCAAGAGCATCAGAAATACCGCATTCGATAAATCATAACTGAGCTTCTTGCGCTTGGAGATTTGGCCCAATACTCGATCCAGGCCATAGGACTGATACAGTTTGTGGTAAATCTGATAGAAGCCATAATTGTAGCGGCCCAGTTCCTCGATATTATCTCCGATCAAGGCTCGAAGATCTCCTCCTCCCAATTCATACAGACGGGCTCCCATCCGTTGGAGCATCTCTTCGGTGTAGTCCTCAACTCGGCCTAAGCTATGAAGGGTTCGTTTACGGCTAACTCCTTCCTCATCTCGATAGGATTCTACGATCCGAAGGTAAGTTCCTTCTTTTTTCTTATCTGTTTTTAGGTAGGCCATAACTACCACAGCAAAAAACAAAAGCTTTTCATACCTGTCAATACCCGACTTCGCACCACAAATTTGAAAAAATCTCGAAAAAGTGCCCTTAAAAGACCAAATTGAATGATTTCAACCAGGAAGGTGTCAAACTCAAGAGGTATAAATAAGTGTATTTGCGTTTTAGAGTGTTAGTGTGTTAGAGTCACATAGGTAAGTCGAACCCTAGCACTCTAATACTCAAACACGCAAAAACGTCAAATAAAAAAGGGAGGAAATTTTCCTCCCTTTTTTATTTAATCATGCAGATTCCAGTTTCTCGTCCAGATCTCATGGATGGGATTGCCTTTACTACTTTTTCCTTTATGGCTCCAGTCATCTCCTTCCAGGCTGGCTTCAAATTCCAGACTGGCGCCTACGCGGCTTCCGTCTCTTGAGAAGAATTCGATGTTCTCCGTATACTTCCCATCTTTTACGGTATAAGTTCCTCCTCCCGTTCCGAAGAATTGTTTGGTTGTTGCATTGATGGCTGCCCATTGAAAGCGAGTCCCTGTCAACATTTTTATAGTCTTTCTGGGGCCAGGACGAGATTGACGC
>JABSPI010000382.1 GCA_013214365.1 Erythrobacter sp. | reverse complement strand
TCCGTTGAATATTGGGCCGCTCGCGTAAAGCCGGGCCGTATTCTGTTCGAACTCGATGGTGTCGATGGCCCGCTTGCTGCGCTCGCTTTTGAGCGTGCCGCGATGAAGCTGCCGATCAAGACCAAGGTTGTTGCCCGGCTTGGCGACACCTCGCACCTGGGAGGTGACAAGTAATGGCTAGCACCGAAGATCTGCGCGCAAAGACCGATGATCAGCTGTCCGCTGAACTCACCGAACTCAAGCGTGAACAGTACAATCTGCGTTTCCAGGCTGCCACCAATCAGATGGAAAAGCCGCACCGCATCAAGGAAGTGCGTCGCACGATCGCTCAGATCAAGACGCTCCAGAATGAGCGTGCTGCGGCCGCAGCCAAGGCGTAAGGAGTAAACTATGCCTAAGCGTATTTTGATCGGGACCGTCACTTCCGACAAGACCGATAAAACCGTGACCGTTCTGGTCGAGCGTAAGGTGAAGCACCCGCTTTACGGGAAGATCATCCGCCGCTCGAAGAAGTACCATGCGCACGATGAAACCAATGAATATACCATTGGCGACGTCGTTCGTATCGAAGAGACCAAGCCGATCTCCAAGACCAAGACTTGGGCCGTTAAGGACCGTGTCGTGGCCGGCGGAGTGCAGGCAGTTGAGGCTGATCTCGATGTCGAGGCAGCCGGTCAGTAATTTGACGTGAGGAACTGTCAGGCCCCGGTCGTTATCGGGTGACTTGGCAAGCCAAGAGAAGGAACCGGATCAATGATCCAGATGCAATCCAATCTCGACGTCGCGGACAATAGCGGCGCTAAGCGCGTCCAGTGCATTAAAGTGCTGGGTGGCTCAAAGCGTCGGTTTGCCTCCGTTGGCGACGTGATCGTGGTTTCCGTTAAGGAAGCTCAGCCGCGTGCAAAGGTGAAAAAGGGCGATGTTCATCGTGCTGTCATCGTGCGCACCAAGAAGGACGTGCGCCGCCCCGATGGCAGCGTGATCCGCTTCGACAGCAACGCTGCTGTTTTGGTCAACAAAAGCGAAGAGCCGATCGGCACTCGTATCTTTGGCCCAGTCGTGCGTGAACTGCGTGGTCGCGGCTTCATGAAAATCATTTCGCTCGCTCCGGAGGTGCTCTGATCATGGGTGCTGCAAAGATCAAAAAGGGTGACGAAGTCGTCGTCTTGTCCGGTAAGGACAAGGGGCGTACGGGCACTGTCTCGAAGGTTATGCCGAAAGACGGCAAGATCCTGGTTGAAGGCATTAATGTCGCAACCCGTCACCGCAAGCCGAGCCAAGCCAACCCACAAGGCGGTATCGATCGCATTCCTGCGCCGATGCCGATCTCCAAGGTTGCTCTGGCCGATCCCAAGGATGGCAAGCCCACCCGTGTCCGTTTTGAAGAAAAAGACGGCAAGAAGGTGCGTGTTGCAGTAAAGAGTGGGGAGACTATCGATGGCTGATAGCTACACTCCGCGCCTCAAGGCGAAGTACGAAGACGAGATCGTCAAGGCGATGACTGAGAAGTTTGGTTACACAAACCGGTTTCAGGTGCCCAAGATCGAGAAGATCACGCTCAACATGGGCGTTGGCGAAGCGAGCCAGGATAAAAAGAAGGTTCAAATCGCAGCCGAGGAAATGGCGCTGATCGCTGGTCAAAAGCCGGTGATTACTCGTGCCAAGAAATCGATCGCACAGTTCAAATTGCGCGATGGCATGCCGATTGGTTGTAAGGTCAATCTGCGCCGGGCACGCATGTACGAATTCCTTGATCGTCTTGTGACCATCGCAATGCCGCGTATTCGCGACTTCCGTGGTCTTAATGCGAAGTCTTTTGATGGCCGCGGCAACTACGCCATGGGTATCAAAGAGCAGATCATTTTCCCTGAGATCTCTTACGACAAGATCGACAAGGTTCGGGGAATGGACATCATCGTTACCACCACGGCCAAAACCGATGAAGAAGCACGCGAGCTTCTGCGTTTGTTTGGCTTCCCTTTCGAGGGCGAGGCTGGTGATCAAAAGGAGGCGGCGTGAGCCGCCTCGCAACAGTGACACGAAAGAAGAGAGCTTAAGTCCAATGGCGAAACTGAGTTCGATCAACAAAAACGAGCGTCGCAAGAAGCTCGTTAAGAAGTATGCAGCGAAGTATGAAAAGCTGAAGGCGATTGCCAATGACGAAACGGTTGATGAAACCGAGCGTTTGATGGCCCGCCTGAAGATGGCCGAGATTCCCCGCAACGGGAACCCGACCCGCGTTCGCAACCGCTGCGCCACCACCGGCCGCCCGCGCGGCTATTATCGCAAGTTTGGTATCAACCGTATCGAACTGCGGAATCTCGGTAACCGGGGCATGATCCCTGGTCTGACCAAGTCGAGCTGGTGAGGAATTAACACATGGCTATGACCGATCCCCTGGGTGATATGCTCACCCGCATCCGCAACGGCCAGCG
>JABSPI010000381.1 GCA_013214365.1 Erythrobacter sp. | reverse complement strand
ATCATAAACGCACCCGTACCGTACAGGATTGGCATGATCTCCGCGCCGGGCGTATCCTCGGCCGGTGAAAACAGATTATAGACCGTCAAAAATACCAATAACGGGCTATAGTCGACAGCGATATTGAGCCAGCCGCCGCCCGGCTTTTGGGCTTTTGCATCAGCCATTAGGCCACTCCTGCAATCACGCGCGCGACCAGATCTGGATCGAACGGGCGCAAATCTTCCATTTTTTCGCCCACGCCAATGGCATGGATCGGCAAACCATATTGTTCGGCCGCCGCGACCAGAACCCCGCCGCGCGCGGTCCCGTCAAGCTTGGTCATGATCAAACCGGTGACGCCGGCGACTTCCTTGAACACGTCGATTTGCGACAGGGCATTTTGCCCATTGGTCGCATCGAGCACCAAGACCACGTCATGCGGCGCATCTTCGTTCAACCGGCCCAGAACCCGGCGGATCTTGGCGAGCTCTTCCATCAGCTCTTTTTTGTTCTGCAAACGGCCGGCCGTATCGACCACCAGCGCATCAATCCCGGTATCGGTTGCCTGTTTCACCGCATCGAACACGATCGAGGCGGGATCGCCGCCTTCGGGGCCGCGGACAATGTCGACCCCGGCCCGCTCGGCCCAGGTAGCCAATTGGCCGATCGCCGCAGCGCGGAACGTATCGCCCGCAGCCAGCAGCACGCCGTAATCGTCTTCGGTGAATAAATGCGCCAGCTTGGCGATTGTGGTGGTTTTTCCCGATCCGTTGACGCCGATCACCAGAATGACTTGCGGGCGGGGAAAGGCGGTGATTTCGAGTGGTTTGGCCACCGGGCGCAAAATCTCTGCGATTTCCTCGGCCACGGCCAGTTTGAGTTCGGCCTGAGTGATTTCTAACCCGAAGCTTTTCTCCGCTAGCCGCGTGCGGATCCGGCTGGCTGCGGCCGGGCCCAGATCGGATATGATCAAGGCGTCCTCGATATCATCAAGGGTGGCATCATCCAGCTTGGCCGCCACACCGGTGAGGTTGGCGCTCAACCGTTCGGAGGTCTTGCGAAAGCCGCCGAACAGCCGTTCGCTCCAGCTTTGCGTCATATCAACAGGCCTCCTTCGAGCGCGCGGGGGGTTAAAGTGATCAATTCGCCCGCCGGTGTTCCAGCAGGCAATTCAACCCGCGCATAATGCGGCGCATAGCCGGTGCCATCGCGTTCGGCGAGGACAGTCATGGTTTCACCCACACATGAATTGAGCCATGCCGAGCGGCGTGCGGCCACCGCGCCGCGCAATTGCGCCGCGCGTGCCTTTACAAGCGAGCGGTCGACTTGCGGCATGCGCGCCGCCGGGGTGCCCGGGCGCGGCGAATAGGGGAAGATATGGCCGTGGACGATATCCAATTCATCGATGATCGACAGATTGGCGTCGTGGTGGGCATCGGTTTCGGTGGGGAAACCGGCAATCAGATCGGCCCCGATCGCCATATCGGGCCGGCGCGATTTGAGCCGGGTGACCAGATCCACCGCATCGGCGCGCAAATGGCGGCGCTTCATACGTTTGAGGATCAGATCAGCCCCGTGTTGCAGCGACAAATGCAGATGCGGCATCACACGCGCTTCGCTGGCGAATAGGTCGAACAGTTTGGGATCGATCTCGATCCCGTCCAGCGAAGACATGCGCAGCCGGTCGAGTTCGGGAAACCGCACCAGCACCGCCTCGACCAACGCGCCGAGCGGCGGTGTATCGGGCAAGTCATGGCCCCAACTGGTCACATCGACACCGGTTAAAACCATTTCGCGCGCGCCCAGCGCCAAATGGTGCTCAACCTCGCTCAAAACCTCGGCGATCGTCATCGAACGGCTTTTGCCGCGCCCTTGGGGGATGACGCAAAATGTGCAGGCATGGTCGCACCCATTTTGCACCGCGATAAAGGCGCGGGTGCGGGTTGGGGGCGGGGGGGCTTGCGCAATCGGCACATTCCAGGCGCGCGGATCAAGCTTGGCCTCGTTTGCGATCAGCCCGTCAACTTCGGGCATGGCGGCGATTTGATCGCGTTCGATATCGGCCGCGCATCCGGTCACCATCAAGCGCGCATCGGGGCGTTCGCGGCGGGCCTTGCGGATGGCCTGGCGGGTTTGGCGCACCGCTTCGGATGTGACGGCGCAGGAATTGATCACCACCACATCATCGCTCTCGCCCAGCATTTGTTTCATCCGTTCGGATTCGGCAATGTTAAGCCGGCAGCCCAGCGAAATGACCTCAGCCCCGCTCATGCGTAATCCTCCCAAGCGAAAGATCCGCGAAAGCTCTCGCTTGCCGGGCCGCTCATCATGATGGTTTCGCCCCGGCGCCAATGGATCACCAAATCGCCGCCGGGCAAGGACACCGTGACCTGTTCGCCGACCAGCCGCCGGGTGATCGCCGCAACTGCCGCAGCGCAAGCGCCGGTCCCGCACGCACGGGTC
>JABSPI010000380.1 GCA_013214365.1 Erythrobacter sp. | reverse complement strand
TCGGGAGATTTTCCGCACGCTCGATCACCCGAACCAGTGTCTCAAGCTCCACCATGCTTTCCACCGCGCCATCGCGGTTGACCTGTGCGATCAGCCAATGGGCCTCTTGCTCGTCGCATTGCAGGCGCGGGGGCGTTGCGTTGAGGACATATTCGCCAATCGCCTCGACAAAGAAATCGCACCATTCCTCGCCGCGCTGATCGAGCGCGTTGTTTATCGCAAACAGCGCTTCGGCCTCTTCGCGGGTGATGATCCCGTCGCCCCAGCCTTCACGCCGCAGCGCCAGCACATCCTCGGCGCTAAGCTGTCCGGCGGCGGCCGCACGCTGCGCGAGATCGGCAAAATGAGTGATCATGGCAATTCAACCCCTGTTTCAGAAGGGCTTGCCATGACACAAATGTGCTTAAAACTGGGTTACCGCGGCGCCGCTGCGCGCGAGACCGCGGTGATGCATTGCCCGGCATCGACCGCGCCGCCGCCCTGGCGCGCGCGCGCTTCGACATGGGTTGCGACCGGCGCGCCGCCAGCTTCGAGCGGATAGAGATAGACATCGAGAATGCACGAGGGCGCGGCATATTGGAGCTTGCGGGCATCGCCTTCGACCAGATCAATGCGCGCATCGCCAAATTGATTGGAAAGATCGCGCGCACTTGCCCCGATCACACCGCCCAGCCCGTCGCCTTGCTGGATGCGCGGGCTGACAAAGCCGGACCTCTCGCCGCTTACATATCGATCGCTCGCCGAGCCGCCGACACATCCGCCCAGCGCGAGCGCTGACAGCCCCACAATCAGTGATTTATGCATTGCCCCTCTCCCGGTCTCTTTCGCGCCCCAACCCCATCGCGCCATGCGCCAGATGGGTTCCCGCCGCCGCCCCCACAATTGGGGCAATCAGATTGACAAACGGCACCAGCATAATGCCTGCCACCGCCGCGCCCAGCATCAATCTCTCCGCTCGCGGCACCGGGCTGGGCTCTTGGGCCGAGCGACGATAGCGCAGCCATGCCATATCGGTCAGCTCGCGCCCCAACAACCACGCATTCACGCCCAAAAACACCGCCGCAGCCCCCACTCCGGTCACCAACAACACCCCCGCTACCGGCAAAGCGAGCGCATTGAGCGCAAGCGCCCGGCCCACACCGCGCAGCGAGTTGGCCACTTCCTCAGCCAAGGGCAAAGCGCGCGCGCTGGTAGCGGCATCCGGGAAATGGCGCGCCTCAACCGCGGCGACGATACGGTCGGCATAAAATTGCAACACCGCCAGCGCGATGACGCGGAACATCAGCCAGGCAGACAACAGCGCGATGACAATCGCGGCCGCCGCGCTGGCCCATCCGCCATCCGCCCATCCCGCCCACGCAAACAGCCAGGTCAGCCCGGCGCAAAGCGCGCCTGCGAACACCGCAAAGATCATCAATGTAACCAAGACCGATCGCACCATCACCGCCAAAATCGCCGGATCACCCAATTGGCCAAAACCGCGTGCGAGGGCCTGAAGAACTGCATTCATGATGGCAGGGATGCGGCCAGCGCGTTCACAAGTCAAACCCGCCCACTCTTGCGCCAACGGTTTTCGCGCTTGGCTCGGCCGCTGCATCACGCTAGGCGCGCACGCATGACAGCGCGATTTGCGCTCAGCCAATAGCCAAGGATATCCGATCTTGCCCGATTCAGCTCCATCTCCCCGCTACGACGTGATCGCCATCGGCAATGCGATTGTCGATATCATTGCCCCGTGTGACGAGGCGACGCTTGACGCGCTTAAACTCAATCGCGGCGGCATGACATTGGTCGATGCCGCAGGGGCCGATACGCTCTTTGCCGCGATGGAAGGCCCCACTCAAGCATCGGGCGGCTCGGCGGCCAATACGCTGGCGGGCCTGGCGCAATTGGACACACGCTGCGCGTTTATCGGACAGGTTGCCGATGACCAGTTCGGCGAGGTCTTCGCGCATGACATCCGCGCCGCCGGGATCGACTTCGACACCCCGATGCGCGCCACCGATGGCAGCGATGCCCAGTCGCCGACCGGGCGCTGCTTGATCTTTGTCACGCCCGATGGCGAGCGCACGATGAACACCTTTTTGGGCGCCGGGCAATTCTTGCCAGCCAGCGCGCTCGACGAGGAGCTGATTGCGAGCGGGGCTATCCTTTATCTCGAAGGCTATCTGTGGGATCCCGAAGAGCCGCGCCGGGCGATGCGCCGCGCAATCGAAGTGGCGCGCGCGGCGGGCCGCAAGGTGGCCTTTACCGCCTCGGAAAGCTTTGTGATTGATCGCCATGGCGACGATTTCCGCGCAATGATCGATGAAGGGCTGATCGATATCCTGTTCGTCAATGAAAGCGAGCTGGCAACCCTCACCGGTGAGGGCGATTTTGACGCCGGATTTGACGCGGTGGCGGGCAAAGTGCCCGTTCTGGTCGCGACCAAAGGGGAACATGGTGCG
>JABSPI010000379.1 GCA_013214365.1 Erythrobacter sp. | reverse complement strand
TAGCTATCTCACCCTACCGGTCGCGCACCACAAGCATCTAAAAAGCACGAACATGCTCGAGCGCTTCAATGAAGAGATCAAGAGAAGAAGTGAGCGTCAACTTCAGTGCAAGTGAGCAGCGGCACGATCGGGGTGTATTATTGCGGGGAGCGAGCTGCAGCCCAGTGATCGGGTAGGAGCTCGTGGATTTCCTGGGAGTTGTGCTGCATGATGCGGCGCATGACGTCTTGGAGATATTCGAAGGGGTTGATCTCCATGGCGCGGCAGGTTTGGACCAGCGAAAGGAGTCCGGCCATGGCGTCGCCGCCGCGATCGCTGCCAAGAAAGACGAAGTTCTTGCGGGCGAGAACGAGTTTGCGCAGGCCGCGTTCGGCAGGGTTGTTGTCCATGCGCAAATCAGGGTCAAGCAGATAGTGCTCAAAGTTGGCACGGTAGCGCAACAAGTAGTCGCAGGCGCCGGCAAAGGCGGACTTTGGCAGTAGTTTTTGGCGATAGGCGAGAACTTCGTCGAAGAGCGTCTCGACGATCGGCAACTCGAAGTCGAGGCGCAAACGGAGGCGTTCGTCAGCGTCGGCAAGCCAAGCGTGGCGCTCAAGAAGGAAGAGTTGCTGCATGCGCCGCAGCACCGAGTGGCGAAGGTGCGGATCGCCGTCTTCGGCGTTCTCAAACTTGCGCCTGGCGTGCGCCCAGCAGGCACTCCAAGTGAGCTTTTTCTCGGCGTCCATGGCGACGTAGCCGCTCCAGGCGTCAGCGTGGATTGTACCGTCAAAGTTCTTTAGGAACTCCCGGGCATGCCGTTGCGAGCGGTCGCGGCAAAAATCGTAGTAGTGATACGGCGGTGCGTTCGGATCGGCGGCAAGATACAGCCACACGTAAGCCTGACGGCACTTGCCTTTGGCCTGTACCTTCACGGGACTTTCGTCGACGTGCAAACAGCGGTTCGCCAACGTCCGACGCTTGAGTTCACGAGTCAGCGCGCGCAGTTTTTCGGCCGCATCGAGGACGACTTTGCTTAGCGTTTGCCGGGAGATGCAAACGCCTTCGCCTTTGAGCTTCTCGGCGATCCGGTAGAGCGGTTGGTAGAAGCCGAACTTTTCGCAGACGATCCAGGCCAGCAGGCTTTCGTCGAACTTGCCGCCTTCGACGAAGCTCGGAAGACTCAGAGCCCGCACGACGCCGCACTTTGGCTCTTTTGGATTGGCGCGCTTGAGGTAGCGCCGACGCTTGACGTAGCAGCTGCCGGGGCGACGGGCCAGTCGGTCCACGACGTCTTCGCCGATAATTTCGAGGTCCGCGCCCGTACGCGGACAGCGTCGCTCTTCTTCCGGCACGTCGACCACTTCTTCTTCAATCGGAAGTTCTTCCGGCCAGCTTAGCGCGTCCGCCCCCGTCGACTGCCGCTTTCTTCGCTTCTTGCCTTCCGGGGTCTCCTTCGTTCCGCTCGCAGGCTCGACCTTGTCGTCGTCGAGTTCAAGTTCCAACTGGTTCGGATCCGGATCAACGAAGCGCTCGGACTTTTGCCCAAACACTTGTCGCTGTAACCACGCGATCTGCCGCTTTAGCTCGTCGCGTTCGGCTTGGACTTTCTCGAGTGCTTCAACCGCCGCGTCGCGGTCGGCCACCAAGTATTGGAACTGATCGGGAACCATGCCCGGTAATTTACCGGGCCAGCCTCGAAAATCACGTTTTCCACTCCGTTTTTTCGCGACTGAAGCGTTGGTTCATCCGCTTCGGCGTCACGCCCTCCAGCAACATGGAGAACTCCCGTCGCGACAAAGTCGCACCCCCTCGCCAATCAACCTTGAAAGTCCCTTTCTCCAAGCGCTTGCACCACAGCGCCAGCCCGTCTTGGTCCCAGTACAGCACCTTCAGCATCGTTCGCCGCCGGTTTACGAACAAAAAATATCCGCCATCCAAAAGCGACTCGTCAAAGTGCCGAGCCACCAGCGCGCTCAATCCGTTGAAGCTCTTGCGCATGTCAGTCGGTTGCCGGTACAGGCGAACCGACGCCGCGCCAATGCTCAGCATTGCACCGCCCGAACAAGGTCCTGCAGTACCTTGGCGTCGAAACCTCGACGCAGCCGCACCGTCAGCGTGCGCAAGTCCAGAACTACGCCCGAGTCCTCCTCCGTGTTCAGTTTCAACTCCGCAAAACCCTCTTCTGCATCTTCGCACAAGCGCTTTCGCCAATAGGAATACTGGTGCACTCCCAGATCCCGCTCCGCACAGAACGCCGCAATCGTTTGACCGCTCTCTTCCTTTTCCGCCAGCAGCCTGCGCCACTGCTCCGCCGTCGATCGCTTACGCATTTCATCGCCTCCGTTGATTCTCACAAACCTAAGCCACAGCCCGCAGCAGCGCTCCCCTGCACCGAAGTTGACGTTCACGGTTTGACCGACTCAAACGGCAACATTGTCGAACTCTACGCCTACACCCCCTACGGCACCCA
>JABSPI010000039.1 GCA_013214365.1 Erythrobacter sp. | reverse complement strand
AAGTCCGAGTTAGCTCAATGCGCCCGATCGCGCAGCATCAATTGCAACAGTGCCCCAAGCGTGAACAGGGCTAGAATTATACTCAAACCCCCGGCAGCCTCAGCCAGCATGAAAATTATCATCTGTGAGGTCCGGTCGCGCCAAGCACCTGCTGTTTTTTCCACCTTAGTGTTCGCAGCGAGCCGGGCAAGGCCAATGGCCAGCAAAGGCAAGGCGATTTGCAAGGCAGGCGCGGGATAGATGCCGTGCGCGATAATCAGGGCTATTATACAAATGACGTCCACCGCATTGTCGATCAATGCGGGGCTGATGGGCGCGCGTGAAATTGGCCAGAGCGCCCCTCTTAACGCGCCCCAAGCCCGGCTCACCTCCCCCGCAAACGCTCCGAGCGCGGCCAGGCCGAGTGCTAGCCACCCTATCCATGCCGCGCCGCTCGCCGCCCCTGCGGCAAGGAACGCCCAAAGCCCTAAAGCGCATACACCCAGCCCTGCGACGCCGGATAATCCGGCGCTGAACTCACTCCCGCGCGCCAACCAGCGCGGCGCGATTGCAGCAACACCCCATCTGGCGGCCGCGCCCCCCAAACCAGCCCCTTTTAGCCCGGCTCGCCGCTCGGCGATGAGCATGGTTTCGCGCTGCGCCACTCGCATCTCATCCCATGCAATAGTCCAGCGCCCACCGTCCAAAACCTCGCGGGATATAGGCTTGCACTCCACGCGGGCCTGCAATGCAAGGCGCAGCAAAAGCGACATCGCCTCGCCATCGGGCGGCAAATCGGCCAATTGGTGCAGGTGTGCAGCGCGCATAATCGCCAGACCGGCCCAATGCCGATCGCGGTCAATGCGTTCAAAATCCTCCGGAAATTCTGCGCTTAGCTCATGTGCAGCAGGGATTGTTGCGATGACTTTCGAAAGCCGGCTTGGGCGTGCGGCTTGATCGTGATCATAGGGTTCGGCTCGGTGGGCGGCCTCGCCATTTGCCATGCCCGCCAATTGCCTGACGGCATCGCTATCAGCGATCAAACCATCGCCCATCACGACCAATTCATCATCGGCATGGACAAGGCTTGCCAATTGTATGTTGGAGCGCACCGCATGAAACACCGCCCCTGAGCTTTCCACCTCGTGTTGCGCGGCAAGGATATCGTCTTCGTAGTGATCGCAAAGGCAAATGATCCGCTGGCAACCCAGTGAGCGCACCAGATCGATTTGCGCGGCCAAGACGCTGCGGCCACCAAGCAGCAATTGGGCGCGCAATTGTCCGTTTGAGATGCGTTTGGATACGGCGAGAAGAGCGGTGCGCAAGCGATTTGGTCCAGACGGCAATACGGGAATGTGAAAATCACTCCCGCTACGCATCAAATGCCATCGGGCGCAAGCGCCCGGGGTCAGCAGATGCCAAATTTTGCGATGATCAGGCCGAAAAAACAGGTCCAGCAGCAGGCATCCCAAGCCCCGAAGAGGGATCGCTAAACCTCAAGAGCACCACCTCGATATCACGGATCGCGGCGGGTTCCCCTGGGGCCGAGGCCAGCGCATTGTCAGCCGCTTGGAGCAAATCATCGGCATGAAAACTCGCCGCCAAACCTTTGAGACGCAAAGCAGCGACATTCCAGTTTCCGTCGCAACGCGAACGTTTGAGCAGGTCAAGCTGCCTGTGCGCGCTTTCAACAAACGCACCGCGCAGCTCGCTCAACAATGCCGGATCATCTCCAGCTGCCGCCGCCAAGGTCGCGTCAAGGGCTCCGTTTTCATAGGCCATGAATACACACTAGGCGATTTCAGGTTAATGCGGGGTTTATCCCGCGCCCTGCTGTGGTATTCTGCCCTCATGGCAAATGGACACCGGATAAGAGCAGTGGGCCGTGAAGCGGCCGCAAAAGCATCGCAGGATGAACAGGGAAATTCTATCAAGAATGCCCCTCAAGAACCTGAGGTTGCAGAAGAAACCGCCGAAGAGGTGGATGTGATGGATCTCTCGCAATACACTGAAGAGACCGTAGATCATGCCGCATTTTATCCAGAGCCTCGTCGTTTTGGCTGGCTAGCTCCAGCGCTTGCAGTGGCAGCTGTTTTGGCTTGGACCGGCCTTTATGGCTGGGGTATTCGCGATGAATTGCTTCTCGCAGCCAGCGCCAGCCCCGCCCAATGGGCCGGATGGATCATCGATTGGTCGGGCCCGGTTTTGCTCATTTGCGTCATCTGGTTGCTTACCATGCGCCATTCTCGGGTTGAAGCGAAACGCTTTGCCCAAAGCGCCGCTTTGCTGTCGCAAGAAAGCCGCGAGCTTGAAGACCGCTTGACCGTCGTCAATCGCGAGTTGAGCCTTGCACGCGAATTTCTGGGCGCACAATCGCTTGAATTGGAATCCTTGGGCCGCGTCGCGAGCGAGCGGATTTCAACTCACGCATCGGAATTGCAAGCCTTGATCCAAAGCAATGGCGAACAGGTCGAAGCCATCGGCAGCGCGAGCGAAACGGCGCTTAGCAATATGAATTCGCTGCGCGACGATTTGCCGGTGGTGGCCAATTCGGCGCGTGATGTGTCGAACCAGGTCGGCAATGCAGGGCGCACCGCACACGAACAGCTTGACCGGCTGGTCAAAGGGTTTGATCGCCTCAACCAATTTGGCTCTGCCAGCGAAAATCAGGTCGGCGCGCTAGAGGCAAGAGTGGGTGCAATCTTGGCTGCGTTCCAGCAGGAAATGGCTGGAATTGAACAGGTTATCGGAACCCGCCTTGAGCAGGTCAAAGCAGATACCGGATCCTACCGAGGGGAAATCGAGCAGGTCGAGGCACAGGCTTTGGGGGCGTTGCGGGACCAAATGGCCCAGATTGGAACCGAGGCTCAAGCGGTCTCGGAGCAATTGCGCCAAGCCGAGACAGACGCGATGCAGCAATTCTCAGCGTCCAGAGAACGATTTGAAGCGGACGTGACGCAGACAGTGGAGAAGCTCGATCGGCTTGAACAAGAGGCTATGAAAGCGGCCCAGAAACGGATCCGTGAACGCAATGAAGAATTGGGTCGCTTTGACGACTTGTTGGCGGTGCGTGACCGCAAATTCATGGAGAATATTGGCCAGCGGCAAGACGAATTTGCCACGCGCGAAAGCCAGGCCAGCGAAGTGCTGGCCCAGCGGCTCAGCGATCTCGACGATGCGATAGCGGAACGGCGCGAGGCGCAGACGCGCGATACCGAGAAGCTTGTGGCCCATTCAAGCGAGATCGGCGCTCACCTGGAAAAGCTTTCCAGCCTCATCGGACAGATCGACGAGCAAGGTGATGCCACGCGCACGGGCCTTACCGCCGGGCTTAATGCACTCGAAGAACAGCTGAATGCCAAGCGCAATGCGCTGGCGGAAACCGAAACACAGCTTGCCGGTTTGACCGAGGCGGGCGTTCGGTTGCTTGAGATCATTCAATCCGGGGCCCGCCATAGCCGCGAAGATCTGCCCGAGGCGATCAAAACCGCATCGGGCACTTTGGGCGATATGGAGGAGCGAGCCGAGAAGCTGTCTGGTCTTATGCTGTCGACCAGCCAGAAGGCAGACGGAATAGCCAATTACCTGATCACGACGCAGGAGAAAGTTGGCGAAACCGACCAGTCTCTGGCGCAATTGCAAGCCGGCCTTGCGGAGCATTGTGAGGATGCCCTGTCCAAATTGCAGGGCCTGCGCGGAGGTTTTGAGCAATTGCGCAGCAGCAGCGAAGAGTTTGCAGGCGGCACACAAGAGACGCTGCGCGAAGCGCTTGAAACGCTCGAAGCCGCGACGCAATCGGCCTTCACCGCGCTTGATGAAGGGGCGCGTGAAAAGGTCGGTGCAATTGCACAAACACTTTCGCAAGAAGCAGCCAGTGAGATCGAACGCGCTTTGCGCAATGACACCGCCGAAACGGTTGGCAAGCTGGAGCAGGCGGCGAGCCATGCATCGGGTGTCGGGCGCGAAGCGACGGCGCAATTGCGCGATCAACTGGCCAAGGTGAACGAGCTAACCCTCAACCTTGAGCAGCGGATCGANCGCGCCCGCGAACAGTCAGAAGAGCAGGTTGGCAATGATTTTGCGCGTCGCATGGCGCTTTTGACCGACAGTCTGAATTCAAATGCGATCGACATCGCCTCGGCCATGTCGAGCGAGGTGACCGACACCGCTTGGGATGCCTATCTCAAAGGTGATCGGGGCATTTTCACCCGCCGTGCAGTGCGGTTGTTGAGCAACAGCCAAGCGCGCGAAATCGCCGATCTTTATCAACGTGATGAGACGTTCAAGGCCAATGTTGGCCGCTACATTCACGATTTCGAAGCCATGCTGCGTTCAATGCTCTCCACCCGCGAAGGCAACGCCTTGGGGGTGACGATCTTGGGCTCTGATGTGGGCAAGCTTTACGTTGCTCTGGCCCAGTCGATTGAGCGTTTCCGCCAGTGAAGCAGCTTAGTCGCGTGGTCCGATTTGGGCCGGCGGCTCGGGGAATAGATCAATATCGCTGGCGGTGATCCAGCCATATTCGAAATTCAGCACAAATACCGTTGTCAGCACAATCGCGATCAGCGTCGCGCGCACCAACAAGCGCCCCGGGCGGAAAGTGGCAGGCGCGCTGTCGGCTTGGCCCGGTATTTTTTCAATACCCGCCTCGTCAGCGGTTTTGACGCCAAAGGGGAGCAGCAAGAAAGCGCTCATCACCCAGATCAGGAAATAGATTGCGAGGATCGACGTCCATTCCATTATGCGTCCTCCGCCACGCCAAGGCCCGGCATAATCACCCGGACTTGAGGATTTTTGCCNGACCAACGGCGCGCTGCACGCCGCGCAGCCAGTCGAGCNGCCTCATATACGGCGGCCGGATCGTTCGCGTNATGGCCTTTGAGCTTGCCGATCGCTTTGAGGATATCGCCCTGCGTCTCTGCGATGAATTCGGGCATGTCCTCATCCAATGGCAGCCCAATTGCCTCGATCACGGGCTGGGTTCCGCGCGCCAAAACCACCACAACAACGCCTTCATGCGCAATGCGGCGGCGCATCGTCACCGCCTGGCCGTCGGCGGCGGCAATGATGTCGCCATCGAGCACCAAACGCCCCGCTTCGATCTCGGCGATCTTACCCGGTTTGCCGGGGGCAAGGCGCACAATGTCACCATTGGATTGGACAACATTTGCCCCGATCCCACACGCTTTGCCCAACCGCGCCTGTTCGCGCATATGCCGCATTTCGCCATGAACGGGCACCAATGTTTCGGGGCGCAACCAATCATACAGAGCCTCAAGCTCGGGCCGACCGGGGTGGCCGGAGACATGGATCATGCTTTGCCGGTCAGTGATCATCTCGATCCCTTTGGCCGCCAATTGGTTTTGCATCTTGCCAATCGCGATTTCATTGCCGGGAATTTGACGCGAAGAAAACAGAACCACATCGCCCGGCACCATTTCGAGCATGTGATTGTCATCAGCGATCCGCGCCAACGCCGCCCGCGGCTCCCCCTGTCCGCCGGTTGCAATGATCAAAATCTCACCCCGCGGCAACCGCATCGCAGTGTCAAAATCGACCGGGTCCGGAAAGTCTTGGAGATAGCCATTGTCTTGTGCCACCTCGATGATCCGGTCCAGCGAGCGGCCCGCGACGCAAATTTGCCGCCCGGTCTCGCGCGCCACCTCGCCCAAAGTCTGCAACCGGGCGACATTGCTGGCAAAAGTGGTGACCAGAACCCGTTTGCCTGCGTGCCGTGCAACTTCTTCCATCAATCCTTTGTGGACTGCACCTTCGGACCCTGATGGATTGGGGTTGAACACATTGGTGCTGTCGCAAACCAGGGCCATCACCCCTTCATCGCCAATCGCACGCAATTCGTCTTCTGTCGTGGGTTCGCCAATGATCGGATCTTCATCGAGCTTCCAATCGCCGGTGTGAAACACGCGGCCATAGGGCGTATCGATCAACACGGCATTGCCCTCCGCGATGGAGTGGGCAAGCGGCAGATAGGTGATGCCGAACGGCCCGATATCGAAAGCGCCATGATCATCGTCGATGACGTTCAATTCGACCTTGCCCAACAGGCCGGCCTCTTCCAATTTGCGCGCGACCAGATCGGCGGTGAACGGCGTTGCATAGAGCGGGACGCCCAATTCATCGGCAAAGTAGGGGACCGCGCCGATGTGATCTTCATGCGCATGGGTCAACACAATACCCAGCAGATCGCGGCGCCTTTCCTCGATAAAATCGAGATCGGCAAACACCAGATCCACGCCGGGATATTCGCCCCCGGAAAAGGTCATGCCCAGATCAACCATCAACCATTTGCCATCACAGCCATACAGGTTGACGTTCATGCCGATCTCTCCCGAGCCGCCAAGCGCGAGGAAAAGCAGTTCCTTTTCAGGTGCGTAATTCTTCTTCACAAATGCTCTTTATATATTGATCGCAAACGATTTTACTCGTTTGCCTGCTTGGCCAACAAGGCCAATCCTTCAATGGTCAGATCCGCATGGACCTCGTCGAAAATATCGCTCGCCTCATCAAACAGGATAGCCAGACCGCCCGTGGCAACCACTTTTACCGGGCGCCCGATTTCCGCCTTCATCCGGGCAACGATCCCCTCCATCATGGCGACATAGCCCCAGAACACGCCGATCAGCATTTGATCTTCGGTGTTGCGGCCAATCACACTGGTGCTTTGGGGCGCGCGGATTGCGATGCGCGGCAATTTCGCCGTTTTGCCCACCAACGCATCGAGCGACAGGTTGATCCCGGGCGCAATCGATCCGCCTTTATACGCGCCGTTAAAATCAATCGCTTCAAACTTTGTCGCGGTGCCAAAATCGATCACAATCAAATCGCCGCTATATTTATGATGCGCGGCAATGATGTTGAGCGCTCTGTCGGCGCCCAAAGAGCTGGGTTGATCGACATCGATTTCAAAGCGCCATGCGGTCTTGCCCTCACCCGCCTTAAACGGTGTGATGCCAAAATATTTCTGGGCCAGAACATTGAGATTGTGATCCGCGCGCGGCACCACCGATGCATAGACAATTTGCGTGATATCCTCACGCGCAACGCCCTCTATAGCCAGCAGCTGAAACAACCAGACTGCATATTCGTCACCGGTGCGGCGCGGATCAGTGGCGATGCGCCAGCGCGCGCGCGGCGGAAAGGCATAGCCGCCCTTCCCGTCCGGTTCGAACAGAGCAAAGACAACATTGGTGTTCCCGACATCAGCGGCCAGCAACATAGGCTTCTCCTCAGATGATATCGCCAGCTCGAATGACACGTTCGGAGCCATCCGCCAAGCGCAGCCTTAAGGCGCCATCGCCAGGTTCAAATCCCGCAAAAGTGCCCGAGATATGGCTGCCATCGGTGTCGTGGACAGTGACCGCCGATCCGATGGTGTGGATTGAGCGTTGTTCAAATTGCGCCAGAACCGTTTGCAAACCGCTGCTGCGCCATTCCTCCAACCGCGCGGCAAAGGCGTTGGCAAGTGTGCTGGCAAAGTCTTCGAGGCGCGGCGGCGGCGCAATATCCGCTATTGCGGCGGTTTTGCGGTCGGGCAAATCGGGCGCCTGTTTCAGGTTAACCCCGATGCCGACGATCACACAACCTGCCACCATTTCCAGCAAAATACCCGACAGCTTGCCCTCGCCCAATAACACATCATTGGGCCATTTGAGCCGCGGCTTGGTCGCCTCAGGCAAAAGCGCTTGCACCGCGTCGTAAACTGCCAGCGCCACGACCAGCCCAAGCGTTTGCGGCGGCGGGTCGCCGCTGCGCAATTGCACCACGCTTGATCCCATGAAATTGCCTGAGCCGTCGAACCATTCACGCCCCTGACGCCCTTTGCCTGCGGATTGCCGCCGAGCAACCAACCAGTCGCCTTCCGCCGGTAGGCTCAGCGATCGCAAAGCTGCAGCCAGATCCGCATTGGTGGATCCGGTCTGCTGAACGATGGTGATATTGGCTTGGCTCAAACCGCTATGAACAGCGCAGAAGCTGCCTTGTCAGCGAGGTCGGTCAGCGATGGTGTGAGCAGATAGCCCAGCGGCGAGATAATCGCCACAGTGAGAGCAAGCAGAACCCAATGCGCGGTCCCGCTTTTGCCAGTGACCACGCCCGCCGGCTCATCAAAGAACATCACTTTGACAAATTTGATGTAATAGAACGCGCCGATGACACTGGCCGCAATCGCGATCGCGGCAAAGGCCACCAGACCGGCCTCAACCGTCGCCTGAAACACCACAAACTTGCTGTAAAAGCCCAGAAGCGGCGGGATACCAGCCAGACTGAACATCAGGAACAACAACGCCCAGGCAATCGCCGGACGCGTCACCGCAAGCCCCGAAATATCATCGAAGGTCTCATAAAGCTTGCCATCATCGGCGCGCAGCATGAGCAGCGCGACAAAACTGCCTAGGCTCATCGCGACATAGATGAACAGATAGATGAGCATCGCGCTTGCCCCGGCGGACGTTGCCACGCCCAGCCCCAACAGGATGAAGCCGATATTGTTGATCGAGGAATAGGCCAGCAACCGCTTGAGATTGTTTTGCCCGATCGCGCCCAGCGCGCCGAAAACGATCGATGCGAGCGCGGTGAACATGACAATCTGTTGCCAGGCCAGCACCTGTCCACCGAACACCTCAAACACCACCCGCGCGGTCAACGCCACAGCCGCCACTTTGGGTGCAGTGGCGAAGAAGGCAGTCACCGGCGTGGGCGCGCCTTCATACACGTCCGGGGTCCACATATGGAAAGGAACAGCCGCAATCTTGAACGCAAGTCCGGCCATGACAAAGATCAGACCAAATAGCGGCCCCAGTGCCAATTCCCCTTCGAGCCCGGCACGCACAACCGCAAAATCAGTCCCGCCGGTAAAGCCGTAAAGAAGGCTCATCCCNTAGAGCANAATGCCAGAGGCAAGCGCGCCCAGGACAAAATATTTCAGCCCCGCCTCAGCTGAACGTTGATCCTGACGCAGGATCGCAGCCAGCACATAGGCGGCAAGCGAATTCAATTCGAGCCCGAGATACAGCGCCATGAAATCATTAGCGGACACCATGATGCTCATGCCCAGACAAGCAAACAGGACCAGAACCGCATATTCCGCCCGCGTGCCCCGCTCGCTCCCCGCAGCGGCGCTATCGAAGAAGGCCGGCGCAATGATCAGCGATGCAATCGCGGCAAGATAAATCAAGGCTTTGGCAAACAGCGCGAAACTGTCGACCCGCAGCAAAGTGCCAAAGGCATAGGTTTCCGGTCCATCAGCCCCGAAATGCAGGCCGGGGATCAGCATGAAGCCGGCCGCAAACAAAGCGGCAACGGCCATTATCGCCACCGGCCGGCCCATCTTGTCCCCGCCCCATGCCGCAACCAGCAGCAAGACGAGACCCGCAACGGTCAAAACCAGCTCGGGCATGACGAGCGCAAAAGAAGCAGCGAAATCCATTAGTGAGCGCCCTCCGCGCTGTGAGCATCATACTCGATCGCATTGGCGCTTTGTGCGCGTGGTTCGCCCGCGACAAGATCGGCATCGCCTGCCGGGGCAGAAGCCGCGATTTGCGCATCGAGCGCCGCGATATCGGCCCGCATCGGGGCAAGGAAACTTTCCGGGTAAACCCCCATCCACAACACCACCGCTGCGATCGGGGCCATCATCGCCCATTCGCGCGGCGTAATGTCGCCCATGGCCGCTGCATCCGGGTTTTTTTGATCGCCAAACGCAACCCGGCGATAGAGATAAAGCATGTAACCAGCACCCAGAATAATCCCGGTGGTGCAAATCAACGCCACCCAGCTCGACGCCTGATAAATACCGGCCAGAGCGAGGAATTCCCCGATGAAATTGCTGGTCCCGGGCAGACCGATGCTCGCCATGGTGAACAATAGGAAGAACAACGCATAATACGGCATGTTGATCGACAAACCGCCATACCGGTCAATTTCCCGCGTGTGCAAACGGTCGTAAATCACACCGACACACAAGAACAAAGCGCCAGACACAAGACCATGGCCCAGCATGATCATCATCGCGCCCTCGATCCCTTGCACGTTGAATGCAAACAGGCCGGCCGTCACCAGCGCCATATGCGCAACCGATGAATAGGCGATCAGCTTCTTCATATCGTGCTGCACCAATGCGACCAGCGATGTGTACACCACCGCGATCATTGACAGCGCGAAAATCACCCATGCCAAATCCGCGCTGGCATCAGGGAACATCGGCAGGCTGAATCGGATAAAGCCATAGCCGCCCAGTTTCAAAAGCACGCCGGCCAAAATGACCGAGCCAGCGGTGGGCGCCTGAACGTGAGCATCGGGCAGCCAGGTGTGCACCGGCCACATCGGCATTTTCACCGCAAAACTGGCGAAAAAGGCGAGGAATAACCAGAACTGCGCCTCTGGCGGGAAGGGATATTGCATCAAGGTTGGAATGTCGGACGAGCCGGCTTGGGCCACCATCCAGAACATCGCCACCAACATCACCACCGAGCCCAGCAGCGTGTAGAGGAAGAATTTGTAGCTTGCATAAATGCGATTATCGCCGCCCCACACGCCGATAATCAGATACATCGGGATCAGGCCGGCTTCGAAGAAGATGTAGAACAGGAAGATATCCTGCGCGGCAAATGTGCCGATCATCAACACTTCCATAAACAGGAAGGCGGCCATGTATTCGCCCACCCGCTTGGTGATCGCTTCCCAGCTGGCAAGGATGCAGATCGGCATCAAAAACACACTGAGCATGATCAGCAGCAGCGAAATGCCATCGATCCCCAGAGCGTAAGAGAAGCCCGCAAACAGCTCATAGCGTTCCTGAAATTGCCACTGCGCGCCGCCGATTTCGTAATTGATCCAGAGCAGCACGCCGAGCCCAAAGGTGACCAGCGTCGCGGCAAGCGCGATCCGGCGCGCTGCGGCCGCTTGCACAAACAGGCTGAGTATCGCTCCGACGAGCGGCACCAGCATCATGGTGGTGAGGATGGGAAAGTCCATTGCTCGAAAACGCCCCTAGAGCAGTACGTAAGTGACAGCGGCGATCAGACCCAAAAGCATGATCAACGCATAGGTGTAGAGATAGCCCGACTGGATCACCTTGGCCGCGGCAGATCCGCGTTGCACCACCGCGGCGATGCCATTGGGACCGAACCGGTCGATGAACCCGATATCGCCCAGCTTCCAGAACTGGCGGCCGAGCCAAAAGGCAGGCTTGACGAAAATCGCGTCGTACAATTCATCGAAATACCATTTGCGGAACACAAAATTGTGCAAAGCGCCAAAGGTTGCGACGAATTTGGCCGGGATGTCGGGTTTCGCGATATAGGCGATGTAAGCGCCAACAAAGCCGAGAACCATGACCACAAAGGCGGAATACTTCACCCAATACGGAACGCCGTGCAGCGCGTGGATGAGGTTTTCGTTGAAGTAGATCGACCCCGCAAAGAATGCGCCGTTCACCGCCTCGGCCGAACCGTCGATGAAGCTTGGTGCAAACACCTGTCCGGCGAGCACCGCACCGATCGACAACACGATCAACGGGATCAGCATCGATTTGGGGCTTTCATGCGGGTGATAGCCGCCGGTTGTATCTTCGCCAGCTTCTTCGGGCGTTTTGTGGACGCTGTGCTGGATATGCTCGCTCTCGATCCAGCGCGGCTTGCCCCAGAAGGTCAGGAACATCAAACGCCAGCTGTAGAAGCTGGTCAGCAACGCCGCGCTAACCCCGGCCCAGAAAGCAATCGTGCTGCTGGTGGTGCCGCGCGCAAAGGCCGCCTCGAGGATTGCATCCTTGGACCAGAACCCGGCAAAACCAGCGCCCAAATGATACACGCCGAGCCCAGTAATCGCGAGCGTGCCGAGCAGCATAGCGATAAAGGTCACGGGGATCGCTTTCCTCAGGCCGCCATAATAACGCATATCCTGTTCGTGGTGCATGGCGTGGATGACGCTGCCCGCTCCGAGGAACAAAAGCGCCTTGAAAAAAGCGTGAGTGAACAGGTGGAACATCGCCACACCATAGGCGCCAACGCCTGCGGCAAAGAACATATAGCCCAGCTGCGAGCAGGTCGAATAGGCGATCACCCGTTTGATATCCCACTGCGTGGTGCCGATCGTCGCGGCAAAGAAACAAGTCGCGGCGCCCACGATCGTCACGATCATCAAAGCGGTTGGCGCAGCTTCAAACATCGGCGACAGGCGGCACACCATAAACACACCAGCGGTCACCATGGTTGCCGCATGGATCAAGGCGCTGACCGGTGTTGGCCCTTCCATCGCATCGGGCAACCATGTGTGCAGGCCCAATTGCGCCGATTTGCCCATCGCCCCGATGAACAGCAGGAAGCACAGAATATCCATGGTCGGCAAACGCATGCCGAGAAAGCCGATGGTCGACCCGCTCATCCCCGCAGACGCAGCCAGGATTTCAGGGATCGAGGTCGTTTGGAACACCAAGAAAGTGCCAAAAATACCCAGCATAAAGCCAAGATCACCCACTCGGTTGACCACGAAGGCTTTGATCGCCGCGGCGCCTGCAGAGGGTTTTTTGAACCAGAACCCGATCAGCAGATAGGACGCAAGCCCCACCCCTTCCCAACCGAAGAACATCTGCACCAGATTGTCCGCAGTCACCAGCATCAGCATGGCGAAGGTGAAGAGCGAGAGATAAGCGAAGAAGCGCGGCTGGTCCGGGTCTTCCTCCATATAGCCCCAGCTATAAAGGTGGACGAGCGCAGAGACCGAATTGATCACAACCAGCATAATCGCGGTCAGCGCATCAACCCGCAGCGCCCAATCGAACGTCATATCGCCCGATTGCACCCATTTGAGCACAGGCACGACATGCGCGCTTTCGCTCCCGTTGAGAAACCCGATAAAGATCGGCCAGCTCAGCGCAGCGGCCAAAAACAGCGCGCCCGTTGTGATCGATTTTGCGGCCAGATCGCCGAGCATACGATTGCCAAGCCCGGCAATTATCGATGCGATCAACGGCGCAAATACAATGATGAGGATCGGATCCACGGCGCGCTTACCCCTTCATCCGGTTGACATCGTCGACCGCGATTGTGCCGCGCCCACGATAATAAATGACGAGGATAGCCAGCCCAATCGCGGCTTCCGCGGCCGCAACGGTCAACACCATCATGGCGAAAATTTGCCCCACGAGATCGCCCATAAAGGCGCTGAACGCGACCAGGTTGATGTTCACGGCGAGCAAGATCAGCTCCACCGCCATCAGGATAACGATCACGTTTTTGCGGTTGAGGAAAATCCCCAAAACGCCCAGCACGAACAGGATCGCGCCAACGACGAGGTAATGCTCGATGCCGATAATCTCGTTCACAGCTCGACCCCCTGCCCGATATCCGGGTTCTTCATAACGGTAGCCTCTTCGGGGCGACGACGGATTTGCTTGCCGATATCCTGACGCCCGCGTGCGCCCGGCTTAGGCTCGCGGTGGGTCAAAACAATCGCGCCGATCATCGCAACCAGCAGGATGATCCCGGCGATTTCAAACAGAACGATATACGGCCCATAGAGCAGCGCGCCGATTGCCTCGATATTGCTCACATCGCTGCGCGCGGCGGTGGCGCCATCGGCCGTGCCCAGCTCCAGCCCGCCGGCACCATAAGCGCCAAGACCCAGACCCAGCTCCGCCAGAAGCACCAAGGCAATCGCAATACCCAGCGGGAAGTTTTTGATGAAGCTGGCCCGCATCGCGGCAAAATCGATGTCGAGCATCATCACCACGAACAAGAACAACACCGCGACCGCGCCGACATAGACAATGACGAGCAGCATCGCGATGAATTCCGCGCCCACCAAGACCATCAGGCCGGCCGCGTTAAAGAAGGCAAGGATCAACCACAGCACGGAGTGCACAGGATTGCGCGCCATGATCACCATCACGGCGCTCGCCACGACCAATGCCGCGAACAGGTAGAAGGCTAAGACTTGTATCATGATCCCTGTTTTTCCGTCCCCAATATCCCTCGCGCAGCGCCCTTAGCGATAGGGCGCGTCCGCTTCAAGATTGGCCGCAATGGCGCGTTCCCATTTGTCACCATTCGCAAGCAGCTTGGCCTTGTCATAGAGCAGCTCTTCGCGGGTTTCGGTGGCGTATTCGAAATTTGGTCCCTCGACCACGGCATCCACCGGGCAGGCCTCTTGGCAGAACCCGCAATAGATGCATTTGGTCATATCAATGTCATAGCGCGTGGTGCGGCGGCTGCCGTCTTCGCGCGGCTCGGCCTCAATCGTGATGGCTTGGGCCGGACACACCGCCTCGCAAAGCTTGCAAGCGATGCAGCGCTCTTCGCCGTTCGGATAACGACGCAGCGCATGCTCACCGCGAAAACGCGGGGAAAGCGGCGATTTCTCGAACGGATAGTTGATCGTCACCTTGGGCTTGAAGAAGTACTTCAAGGTCAGCGCATGCGCCTTGAGGAATTCCCACAGGGTGAACGATTTGAGGAGTTGGGTTGCGGTGGTCATACTTCGACCTCCAATTTCTGGCACGTCCCAAGCATTACAAACTGCAAAATCTCTCGGCTTCCATCTTGCATTTTTACAGATCCCATTGGTACGAGTGAGAAGCTGGCACTATCTTCGTCAATGTCTGAGATCTCGACCAAAGCGCCACAGGCAAGCTCCGTGAAGAGACAATTTTGCGCTTTCTCAGTCGCGAATGCGAACTGGCCGGGCGCAATTACTCTTGCCCTGTAGGTACCGCCCAAGCCGAGAGCATCCAAAATGCCAGGATCATGGGTAACTGTAATCGCTCCGTCGGTAGACTTAGCTGCGACGAACGTCCAACGAAACACCTCACGCTGTTGCGGATCAACATCGCCGGCGCTGTAGTTCCAGTCTCCTTGGTCACTTTGCAGGACCAACTGCTTTTCGGCTTGGCAGTCATACTGCACTGGCGGATCGACAAGCGCCGCGACAGAAAGAAGAAGCGAGAGCGCAATCATCCGAAATGCCCCATCGCCATGAGGTAGCCGCTGATCGCAGCCACGAAGATCAGGCTCATCGGTAGGAAGACCTTCCAGCCAAGCCGCATCAGCTGGTCATAGCGGTACCGCGGCACGGTCGCCCAGATCCAGCTGAACACCAGGAAGAAGCCAAAGGTTTTGAGCAAGAACCACACGATGCCGGGCACGTAATAGAGCGGGGCATCGTGTGGT
>JABSPI010000378.1 GCA_013214365.1 Erythrobacter sp. | reverse complement strand
TTAAACTACGACGCAACTGACTATGATACTTTTAAGAAGGAACTGTTGAGTCTTCTTTTTTCAGCGTAGGCTTTTGGTGTTAAAAACCGAATTGTCATCGTCTCAAAACACCGAATTGAGGTCGTGTGATTGTAAGCGTCTTATCAAGCACCTCTAGTCAGTGACATCGTAATCAGTATACTACGACACTACTGATTATGAATGAAGAAATAGACCAGCACAGCAAAGTTATTAAAACTGATGTCATTGGACGAGTAAAGATAGCCACTGAAGATCGAGAAAAAATGCTAGATGCATTTGAAGCTAGTGGTATGAGTGCTACCGCATTTGCTAAAGAGCATGGAGTCAAGCAGCAGACTTTTGCTACATGGATTCAAAAACGACGCAGGGCAAGAGGTGATTACGATGACAAAGAAATCAGACGGAAGTTACGTATGGGGGAAAAATCTCAACGTTCTCAAGCCAAATCTAAATCCTCAGAAACATCGCCACTGAATTTTATAGAGCTTGATGTCACTGCGTCTTCCTCTGCTCGAGATGAGCCTCTAGAAGTAATTTTACCAAACGGGGTTTCTATCAAAGTCCACAGAGATTCACAAATAGGATTACTTAAAACATTGATGAAAGAGTTACAATGCTAAGCTTTACCTCTAAAGTCAAAGTCTGGGTGTGCCTTGATCCTTGTGACATGCGTAAAAGTTTCAACGGCTTATGGCTCGTAGCTGAGGAGCAGCTCAAAGTAGACCCCATAAATGGAGCCGTTTTTGTGTTCACTAATCGCAACCGCAATCGTCTAAAAATACTTTATTGGGATGGTAGTGGGGTATGGGTTTTAGCTAAGAGATTGGAACAAGGTAAATTTAGCTGGCCTAAATCCGTTGACCCAGACACTGCTAAATTGAGTTTAAATCCAAAAGCTCTCGCCATGCTGTTAGATGGGATAGACCTACGTGCAGGCTGTCGTCTACCGTGGTATGATGCTGATTAAAAATAAGCTAAAAGATTAAACAAAAAACAAGTTGTAAAGCGCTTCATAGATGACCGATGAGTGTTCCCCGACATATAGAGAAAGAACTTGAATTGTTACGCAAAGAAAATGCGTTACTTCGTCAGAAGCTCGAAGATCTGATCAAAAAGGTTTGGGGTAGTAGTTCGGAAAAAGTCGATATAGGTCAGCTTTTACTTTTTGAGGACACAGAAGCAAAAAAGTCCGAAGGCGATGAGCAGCTCCAAGAGGAGGAGTCATCGCCGAAGCCTCCTAAAAAGCGTAAGAAACGCACCTCTAGAGAGGCAACACTTCCCAAAGACATCCTCGTGCAAGAGATTGTTATTATCCCTGATGAAGTAAAAGCATCGCCCGGAGACTACCGTAAAGTTGATGAAGAAAAGACTACGAAACTTGATTACCTGCCTGCTCAGTTTAAAAAAATTGTAATCCGCAGGTTTAAATTCGTTAAACGTGGAGACCTAGAGGATGAAGCGTTCTTCATAGCCCCATTACCTCCTAGTCTAAAAGAGCGAAGCTTGCTCACTCCTAGTTTAGCCGCAGAAATTGCGACTAATCGTTATTGCGATCATTTACCTTACTACCGTCAAGAGCAGCACTTCTTAATGCGTCACGGCGTGCATTTAGCTCGCAACACGATGAGTCAGTGGATGCAACATCTAGCAAGTGACTATCTGAGCGGTATCTATACAGCGATGCAGCAAGATCTACTCAAGGAAACATATTTACAAGTAGACGAGACCCCCATCAAATACCTTGAGCCAGGAAATGGAAAAACCAAACAAGGTTACTTTTGGGCACTCAGTGGACCAGACATAAAAAGTCAAAGTGCTAGAGGTGACATATTTTATCAATGGCACCTTGGGAGATCAGCTAACTGCCTGCAAAGTCTACTTCAAACACCAGAGCAGCGCTTTTTGGGTATTCTTCAATGCGATGGATATAGTGCTTACCAGAGCTACAAAAATCAAAGAAATCGGCAAATTTTAGAAATTGAACTCATTGCTTGCTGGGCACATGTTAGGAGAAAGTTTTTTGATGCTAAATCTTATAAGCCCAAAATAACCGCTTGGATATTAAAGCAAATTGGCAATCTTTATCAGATCGAATCTAAGTTGAGGAAAGCTAGGGTTGGAGCAGCGGAGCGAGAACGAGTTCGGATTTCTGAGTCTATTCCTATCTATAAACGACTAGGAAAAGCTCTTTGGATGCTTAAAACTAAACGTAAAGTGCTGCCAGAAAGTAAACTTGGAGAAGCTATTGACTATGCTCTTGGGCAATGGAGTAAACTGGAATTATGTTTTAGAGACGGGCGCCTAGAAATAGATAACAACCTTATTGAAAATGGTATTCGTCCAACCAAGTTGGGAGCAAAGAACTGGCTCTTCATGGGGAGTGCTGATGCAGGTCAAATCAACGCCATGTGGTATAGCCTTATTGAAAGCTGCCGACGTCGCAAA
>JABSPI010000377.1 GCA_013214365.1 Erythrobacter sp. | reverse complement strand
TGCCACGCGACGAAAATCGGCATCGAAAGCTCTAGCATCATGCCATAATACATCGGAGCCGATGGGACGCCGAATTCTTGGATGCTGATCAAGCGGCCAATCCCGCCCACAAACAGGCCCAAAGCCACCGCGCGAAACGGCCAGCCGACCTGCTCAATGCGCGGGATCATCCACCACAACAGCGCGGTGATGCAGATATAGACCCCGCTTTGATAGCGAAACTGGCTGTCGAGATCCGGCGTAATCGGCCAGTTCGGCATCAAACCGCCCGCGCCCGCAACCATATTGCCCAGCCCAAAGCCAAGCGGGGCGATGCTGAGTATGGCCATGGCGATTTGAAGGGCGCGGCGCATGTGACGGTCTCCGATTGGCAATTGGAATAATGTGTTGGTGGATTGATGTGTTGGGCGACGCTTTTGTGGTTCGGCGCGGCGGTGTCAACCGCGCTGCATTTGCACGGCTCAAAATTGCGGGAGCGCAGGCGATGTTGGCGCGGTCTTCATGCCAGTGTTTAGGGCGCAACGATATCCAATTGCACCCGCAAATGGCCGCTTTGGATCATACCGATCCGTTCCGCCGCCCCGCGGCTCAGATCAATCTCGCGCCCTTGGATAAAAGGGCCGCGATCATTGATGCGCACGGTCACCATGCGGCCATTGACCGGATTGATGACCCGCACATAAGTGCCAAAGGGCAGCGTTTTGTGCGCCGCGGTCATGGCGTTCATGTCAAAACGTTCGCCATTGGCGGTGAGCCGACCGTGAAACCGGCGCCCGTAATAGGATGCAACGCCCAGACCGAGCGAGCGGATCACGCGTGCGCCGCGGGGTGGCTCGAAACTGTCTAGGTTGACCGCATCGACGGGCATTAGCGGGTCGATATCAACCAATTGCGCAGCGAGCGGTTCGACCGCGCCTTCAAATGCGGCGGCGAAGCTGGCCGCTTCCAGTGAGGGCGTGATTGTAGGTTCCGGGGGAGAATTGGCCTGTGTCGCCGGGATACTTTGTGTCGCCGGGATGCTTTGTGCCGTAGGCGGAGGTGGCGCTGAGGCGTCCTGAGCATAGGCAATTGTGGGAAAGGTGAGGGGGACCATGACCGCAAGGCGCCAGCAAAACTCCATTGCACCGCGCGCATATGCGCTGAGTGCGGCATGTTGCTCGGATGAGCAATTGGGGTGCATGCGATGATCCATCCGGAGCCAGTCATAAACAGGGCGAACAACACAAGGCAAACCTGGCTGTGGCCAAATCATCACAAACCGGGCGCATTGGCAGACCGGTCGACGCGGTTTCGCGCCGGATTGAGGGAAGGGATTGAGGGGGCGGGGTGCGGTGAAAAACGCGCCGCAAAGCAAATGGGGCCGGCATTGCTGCCGACCCCACTCTTACCAGCGCGTGGTCGTTTCGGTTGTGCTGGCATCGGGACGAACCCTTGTGCCTGCATGTCCCTCAACGCACTTGGCGCCCGGCGTCTTATCCGCGTCCAGTTGCGCTCTTCCATTTCCATCCTTTCGGACGGTCATGTCTGTGCGCCGCTTTGCTTCGCGGTTCGCCGCCGGCGCTCGCACCGGCATCCGACTAGGCTTCGTGACTATCTTCCATGGTCAGGATCGAAACCCTTCCCCTGAATGACAAGCCCCTTGGCAGAGCCGAGACCGTCAATACATATTGGTCGGCGGTTCAAACACTCTCAGTTCGCGCCCGGAGGCGTTTCCCTTCCAGCTATCGCCAGCCAGCATTGCGGCCGTAACAATGGCTTCGCTTCGCTCTCGCCTCAAACAATCCGATTTGCGTCCGGTTGGAACCTTTTGCATATCGACTCTAAGCCAAAGCGTGGACAGGAGCCATCGTGTCTGTGGTTTAAGAAAAACTCATAAAATCATCGCTTTGCAGCTTGATCTTGTGACCCTTCTTACTCCGAAGACAAATTGAAGGTGCGCCCCAAAGTGATTTCTCGCAAGCCGCGCGGTGGCGACTTTTCCACTTTTGCTCAGATCAGCTGTGGACGGCGGTGGACAAGTCAACCGCCCGTCGCATTTGTCGCTGTGATGCTTGGTTATGGATGGGCCAAAAAGCAGCAGGCTATTTGAATAAAACAGGCCGCTTTTCGAAAATTGCTATGTGTTGAAACCTTTGCGTGCGACTCGATCACAGCCGCGCATATAGTGAATCGTACCGCGGTGCATAACCACCATCAAAGCCTGTTTATCGCCGCCGCAATGCGCCTTACGCCCCTCGTTGCGCCAGCAATTTCAGACGCAGAGCATTGAGTTTGATGAACCCTTCGGCGTCGTGTTGGTCATAGGCGCCGGCATCGTCTTCGAAGGTCACATGCGCTTCGGAGTAGAGCGAGTGGGGCGATTTGCGTCCCACGACGCTGGCGAGGCCCTTATACAGTTTGAGCCGCACCGTGCCGGTGACTTTTTGCTGGCTTAAATCAATCGCGGCCTGCAGCATTTCGCGTTCGGGCGCGAACC
>JABSPI010000376.1 GCA_013214365.1 Erythrobacter sp. | reverse complement strand
TTTTATTTTTATCGTTCCAATCCCGCCGCAACCATGGTCAGGCAGGATTTATCCAGCTGGCAGTGTCAGTTTAAATTCCGCACCGCATAAAGCCTCTGATGATGATGGCCGCAGAACCTCGAGGTCTCCATCCATCGCCACAGCGAGCCTGCGCGAAATATACAGGCCAAGCCCAGACCCGCTATCATTGCCGCCATCGCTGTCCCGGCCGAGCCGTTCGAACTTTTCGAATATCTTGGCGGCCTGCTCCTGCGTAACTCCGGGGCCCTGATCGATCACGCTGATCGCGACCGTATCATTGTCTTGCGCACCCATCTCCAATGTGACCGCGCTGCCTTCGGGGGAATAGGCAATGGCATTACCGATGAGATTGATGAGAATCTGTAAGACGCGCCGAAACTCCGCCATCGCCCAAACCGGTTCAGACGGCGCACCTCCTCCTTCGGCAAATGCCCCGCCTTGACCAAATGACAGCGTGATTGCGCGGGCTTGCGCACGGACACCTAAAATCCCGGCGGCGCGGCGCGCGACATCAACCAAATCAACCCGCTCTTTCGCGGTGGTAAATCCGGGCGCTTCGACCACTTCAAGGTCCGCCAGATCGTCCAGCATGCCCGACAAATGCTGACCGGCTGCGGCAATATTGCCGGCATAATCGCTGTAATCCTCGCGCAAAGGCCCCGCGAGCCGCGAGCGGATTGTTTCAGCATTGGCGATGATCCGGGCAATCGGCTGGCGCAGGACCGGGGTCAGCGCGCTACCGATCAAGCGGGAATGGGGGGTTGGTGCCGCATCCTCATCATCGGATGTCACGGCGCTTGCGGGTTGGTCGGCCACCAATAGCAATTCGAACCCGCGCGGCGCCGCGTTTTCAGGACCGATCGGGATCAATCTCACGCGCCAATCGCGGGGTGAATCGGGCAAATTGGCACGCGCCCCGTCTAGCAATCGCCAATGAAGCGGTTGCTGATGAGCGATCCCGTCAAGTTCAATATATTCACTCCACGCTTTGCCCGGCGATTGCTCGATCATGCGCGCCACAGATTTGAGGTCGGGCGCGCTGACATTGGCGAATTGGACCATTTGGCGCGCATCCAATCGCGCGATCAGCTCCGCTGCGGCCCGGTCGATTGCATCAAGCCGCTCGGCCGCTTCGCGCGAACTGAGCTGGGCTTGAGGGGCGCGGTGCCAGTTTTCGACGACCACCTCGCAGCCACCGGCATCAGCCTCATCGAGCGGGCGGATGCGAGCAAAACCGCTGACTATCTCTTCACCGTCAAATGCACTGAATTCGCGCGCAATTCGCAGACCCATTTCCCGCGCCTGACGCACCAAATCCAGCAATTCAGGCACGGCCAGCGTACCGGGCAATGCACCACCACAGCTTTGCTGCAATTCAGCAAGCGGTGCATCCGCGCTGATCAGGCTGTCATTGTCGTCGGTGACCCCGCGCGCGCCCAATAATGATTGCTGACGATTCACATCGCAACCTTTCCGGGAATTGCAGCCGGATGCGAGGCGCTCAACATCTCTTGGGCGCGTTCAGGGGCAATTTCCGCAATCGCTGCGTGCAGACGTTCAACCGGGCCGAACATCACAAACTGGTTTTTGATTGCCACCTGATCCAGACCCGCAGCGCGCAGCGACAAGGCAAGGCGTGCGGTTTGACGCTCATGGCATGAGAACATCGCCACATCTCTGCTTTGCCGGGTTAGCCCTGCCAAGGCGCTGGTAAACAGGGCCAAGCCTGCATGTTCCAGATCAAGCGCCGCGACCGCCCCGCCGCGCATAGACAAAACAAGCCGCGCAAACAGAGCAAGGCGCCCTGCCCCCTCATCATAGCGTTTGCGCAATGTTTCAAATGCCACATCGCTGCCTTCGATTGCGGTTACGGCGGTGTTATTTTGCGCGCTGTTCAGCGTGCTCAAAAACAGTTCAGCCGGCAATTCGCCCAATCCAAGGCCCATGCGCCGTTGGCCCTGCACAAAACGCGATTGCGCGGCCAGGGCCTTCATCGCAAGTTCGGCAATCGCGGCGTGGTCGGACGCGATCAATTCCTGCAATAATGGGCTCAAAACCGGATCAATCCCCAATTGCCGGTCAAGCCTCGCGGTCAAAGTCCCCTCAAGCGCCAATGCATACAGATGGTCGAGAAGGCCAGCATTGTCGGATAAACCCTCAACCAGAGTGTCCACCTGCAGTGCCGAGGCATTTTTTTGTGCGTTTTGAGGGTCCACCGCCTGCAGGATCTGCACCGCAATATCCTCCAGCATGCCGCGCAGACAGGCGATAATTGCATCAGTGACCAAAGCCGGGCCGGAATTGTCCAAGAGATGAGAAACCACCGGCGCAACCGAAAGCAGCGCGCGGTCGCCGCGCGCGAGGTCATCCTTTAAAATGGCCTCCACAATCGTGGTTTCGGTCCGGTCCATTGCCAGTTTGCCCATTGTAGAGCCCGAATACGGGGCATGGTTAAGTCCGAG
>JABSPI010000375.1 GCA_013214365.1 Erythrobacter sp. | reverse complement strand
TGGTTTGTCTAGGTTGGCTACAGCGTTCTCGAAAGACCCTACCTCAATCATCCCCTTCTTGAAAAGGAAATAGGTAATGCTCAAAGGCAATAAAACAATCCTGTTCGCACTCGCTACAGCCCTAGTGCCTGTCCTCTCAATGGCAGGTATCGTGGAACTGATTCCAGAGGCATATACCAACAAGTACCTTGTGGTTGTGGCTGTAATTACGGCTGTGCTTAGGGTGTTTACAACCACCCCTGTGGGTAAGAAAGAGTAAGTAGGATGGTTAAGGTTCTTATAGTCCTACTGCTGCTGCTCTCAGGTTGTAGCGGCCTCAAGACTATAGGTTCGCTACTACCAAACTCAGGAACTCAAGTCGCTGCATCTGTTCAACTAGGAAAGACTAACAGCAAGACTGTAGGTCAGACGAACTTTAGAGAGCAGACAATAAAAAACGCGACTGCTGAAACCATCGTACAGGACAGTAGCAGCAGCCGCGTTAATAGTGATCGGGTTGAGCAAGTTGTTGTCAATGAGGGAGTACCCTTCTGGGCCGTAGCTTTGCTCGTAGTTACAGCTTTGTCTCTTGGATTGTCCTTAGTGGACAACATTCAAAGGTGGGTTAAGTGGCTCCGTGGTTAGTAGGTAAGTCCACCCTCCAGCTTAATGCACTGTGGCGTTACTAAAGCGTCTCGTACACCCCTTACAGCAAGAATCTCCAATGTATTCAGGTAAGGTTGAACAGTGGCCTCATAGCACTCCTGTTCTGTTAGGTAAACTTGCTGTGAGTTAGTTAGCGCACAGCTTTCTCTAACACCGTCCCACGCATTAGGCAGGCCACAGATAAGAATAACACTCATAAACATTTCAATCTCCTCTTCGTTTAGGTTAAGGCTCCCTTGGGTTATTCCCCTCGGGGGCCTTTTTTTGTCACAAGTCTTTATCTGCTTTTAAGCTACGAACCCGAAAGACGGACCCGAATAACTTTATCTCCTTCGTCCATACTATCTAACGCCTTAACAGCCAAAGAGGGGAAAACGTTTGTAACCCAATCTTCGTAAGCTTCAACAAGCGCCTCTGCTAGTTCCCCTGAGTTATTTACCCCTGCTGTGTACAGGACGGTCTCAAAGTATTCCGCCAGAGTCTTATCTTTCATCCTATAGTCCTTCCTTCACAAAAGTTTCTAAACATATAATCCTTATCTTAGTTAGGGGCAACCCCATGAGAACCACAGGGTTGCCTAGTGTTACTAAGTCAAGTCAACAATCTCACAACTATCACCGGAGCAGGCCATAGTCTGCATACCCGATGTATTGTCCTCTTGTTCATACTCCGAAAGACCAGACCAGTCGATAGCCTTTGGCATGATAGCCTTAAGCTCCTCGTAGTCTGACTTACCGCACTCCTGATAAGGTGCCTGTTGGTATGTACCACCGTCATACGGCAGGAACGATACACCAGACATCTCATCAAAGTGTTCATAGACAAAAGCACCTACTTCCATCCACTCGTCATCCTTGACAGACACAGTAACAGAAGGCTTATGCTCACACCAATGCCGCTGATAGATCAGCCAAGTCTTAAGCTGCTCCATAGCTGACACATCGTCACGAACCACTGCACCTTCTGGCGACTTCATGGGGAAACTGAATACCGTAGTAGTATCTGGCTTCATCACGCAAGGCTCATTAGGAATACTTTGGTCCTTCATAAACTGTGTTAGAGGGTCTTTGTTATCACCTCGTACAGTTCGAATATAGTAAGGACTATGACGGGTATGGATACCAGATGCACTATCCACCAACTGACTGACCGTACCTGACGGTTTAACACAGGTGATAGCAGCACTAGCAGGGATACCGAGACGTTCAGCCCACTCAGCATTAGTAGTAACAGCGATACCTCTAAGATGCTCAAGAGTTTTCTCCAATCCTTTGTTAGCTGAGGTCATCAGCGGGTTGTCCATAATACCTGTCAGGCTAACACCCAACAAGCGCTCTTCTTCAGTGTTCTTTTGCCATACCTTACGCAGATACGGGAAGTGTGTGTATGTACTCTGGATAGTACCAAGGATAGTAGCAAGGCGAACCTTATGCTCCAAGTCCTCAATAGTGTCTGTAGCACGTACAACCACCTCAGTCAAGTTACAGAACTGATATGGACGCAAGATAATCTCTGAGCAAGGGTTAGTACCAAACTCAAAGTTAGGGTCTCGTCGTCCATTCTTAGCTGCCTGCTTCTTACTTGCTTGACGGTTGAACACACCACGCTCACCAGACTTACTCTCTACAAGGGCAAGCCACTCGCGCATGAAGGTCTCCATGTCAGGCTTCTCTGTGTAGCTTACAGAGTTGTTAGCCAAAGCACGTTGACCTTGGTTCTCCCACCACTGACCAGACTTAGCATGGCGCATACGATCATCAGACAGGTTGCTGAGGCTAATCATAGCAGAGCGTCGAACACCTCCAACAACTACAACCTCACCAATCTTGCACATAATGTCATGGCACTCA
>JABSPI010000374.1 GCA_013214365.1 Erythrobacter sp. | reverse complement strand
GTTGGAGACCGTCGAGGCACAGCGGCGCCTGCAGCGGATACTGTCGTCCCATGACAAGTCGTACCCCCGGTCGCTCGTTCAGCTGCTCGGACCATACTTGGGGACGTTCAAGGACCCCCGACTGCAAAATGAGCGAACAGTTATCACTACGCACCGCTTTTGGAATCTTCAAATGAAACAAGTTCTTTATGTCGGTGACCGCATGTTGAAGATGGCGAAGGGAGAGCCGGTCCAAGAGACCACGACGAGCAGCCTCGACATCACGGCACCCTCCGCCGGCGTCGCGGTCGACGCGAAGTTGCTCAAGGAGGCGTGCACCAAGGAGCCGGCGGACACAAACCTGCTCGGCTCTGTGCGCTCGAACAACCTCGCGGAGTTCATGTACAGGGCGTTCCATAATAACAAAATCCCCCTTTATCATCAACTTCTCCCACCGGTACGCGCGTACCGAAAAAGCGTGAAAAGGCGCGCCGGCTTTCAGATTTTGGTTTTCCTTTCAGATTTTTCCTTTTGTCAACATTCCGGCGGTCAGTGCACACAATAAAATGAGTTTTTTCCAAACAAAGTTTTCCTTGTATCGACGCTCAGCGCCGGGCAAGGTACATGGACAGCGCCCCCCAATATTTCCCGGCGCGCTTGGCGCGCCGGAAAGTGTAAAAATGCTCTGTTTTATGTGGATTTTGAGGTAAGTGATGGATTGTCGCCCCGGCGCGCTTCGCGCGCCGGGTCAGAAATGGGCATCGTCGGTTCCCCAAGGGCGGTGCATCGTACGGGGAAAAAGACTCCCGGATCCCAGGAATTCTTTTCCCTTCAGGATTCTTTTTTCTTTTATCAACATTCCGACGGCCGAGGAACACAATAAAAATATAATTTCAAAAAGCATTCTTCTTTCAAAACACTTTGTTCTTTCAAACACTTCTTTCCGAATCCAGCGGTACACGAAAAAAGAAAAATATTATCATGGAACGCCGTGTACAGGTGCCGGGGCGAGCAAGACCATCCGTTCGTGGACGCAGCCAGCTACTGGGCGTGGGGGAGGTACATGTATGGGATGGACGTGGAGAAGAATAACGCGCACGCGGACGTGCGGCTGCACTGCCCCGCAGAGTACGTCCGCTTCTCCGACGCCCACCCCCGCAGCGCCGACAGAATGATCCACATCCGCACTATGGCTCAGTATGGAGCGTTCGATCGCGCGCCGCGCGTCCCCCTGCTCGACGGGTGGAAGTATCCATCTGTCGAGTGGGGTCTCGACGGGTGGGTGTATCCACCAGGGAAGAAACCCGACAGCCCGGCGCTGCAGGAGATCAATGCGATGTGTATTCTCTTCATTTTCACACCCGGGCTGCGCTGCCCCGATTCCACCGACAAGGACGAGTGCGGCGTGTGCCACAAGGTCCCCGGCGTGCGCACCCTCGGCAACTGCTTCTGCCCATGGCAGGAGTGCATCACCGAGAAGGACGCGAAGAATCGCCCCAGCTGCGTCGCAACGCTGCTGCGGCGCAGGGTTGAGTGGGAGGGGCGCGCGGCGCTGATCACCGAGTGGGAGAAAAGCCACCGCCAGATAACCACACTCGGCGGGATATGGGATGAGCTGCGTCTGGATCGCGAAAAGTGCCTCTCCCGCCCGAGTGAGCTGGACAAAGACTTCATGCGCAACCACTACGCGCGGCTGTTCTCCCTCGCCGACTCAATGTTCTGCCGCGAGGCGATCCAGGCAATGGGCAACCTCGAGATGGTTAACCGTGGCCGGCGGCTCCCGAAGGTCGATCACGTGCCAAAAGAGGCAGAGAAGGAGACATCGAGCATCGGCGCTCTCGCGCACGCCGAGGCGGTGGCCGCCGGCGAGGCGGCCCAGGTCGGCGACGAGAACGACCCCTGGTTGGCTCATTCGCTGGACCTCGACTTTGATGACGTGCTGCCTGGCATCAAAGGACTCGAGCACCCAGACACGCCGGCGCTCCAGGAGAGCGACGCGTGGAAACCGCACAGCTTCGACGGGATGGACGACGTGATCGCCCGGCAGCTCAACCTCGAGCCGCAGTTCGCGCGGACGAAGGCAGTGGATGATGCGATGCTCCACGCCGCGGACAACATCGACCGGTGGCTGCCCGCCCCGCCCCCGCCCACCCGCGGATCCTGCAGGGATAACTATAGTATATTGTATACCACTTGATATATACATATATATATATATATATATACTAGAATTTGTGCAATGCTCTGCCGAGCATTGCTAGGATTGGGTGGAGGAGGGGATTGGGGAGCGTTACACCGGGACGGACAGACAGAGAACACAATCCTATATACTGTAATATATATATATATATATATATATATATATATATATATATATTGCGGCGCCGAGCGCGGATGCGGCACGATGGCTCGGCCCCGATTTCGTAGTGCACGCGGGGACGGGACGGATCGTGTGCAACGCGGTCCCTCCGGCGGCGCGCCGCCCTAAAGTCGAATGGGACGACAG
>JABSPI010000373.1 GCA_013214365.1 Erythrobacter sp. | reverse complement strand
ACTCGTCAGTTCCACCCTGATTATAAATGATATCATCGCCACCACGCCCTCTGACAACATCATTGCCTACAGTGGTTGCGATTTCATCATCTGCGTTTGTACCGTTAATAATGGCCATTAGTACTTCACCCTCACTATACAATCAGAAGCAGTGCAACATATTGAACATCATTGGTCAATAGCTACATGATAATGCCGAGGCTCCAATGGCCGGGCAGTCCCTACCGATAAAACCTGTAGCTACTATGCGCAGAACCAAGTTACACAGATCATAGGGAAGACGAAGTGGATTGCTTATGGCCACTCTCTGCGCTTAGGACGCTTTAGTGCTATTCGCCTTAAGAAATTTTCAACGCGCAAACGCCCGAAGTGGGGTAAATGGGTCTTGAACGGAGATTGAGCGTGACAAAAAAGACCGTTTTGTTGTAAACACATCAAGTGATTTTATTGTGTTGAACGGAACCCCAGTGCGCTTCAGTATTTTAAAATGGTTGCTATCCCTATTGCTTCTTTCAGCTTTATTGTTATGGGGATCATCCACATATGTTTGGCCAATGATTCAACTGGTGAGCTTTTTTGTGTTGATAGCAAGCCTATTGGCTGTTTTTGCCATGCTCGCAATACTTGGGAGCGATTCGTACGAGAAAATTCGTGATGCTTCGACAATCTATGGAGAATCAGATCGAATAGATAAGTAAGTCGATATTTCCCAAGTATTTTGGTCTTGTGGAGAAGCTGACGGATTTTGCCGTAGTTTTCAAGCTCGGCGTTCGCCGCATCAACTGGAGTGGCGGTTTCGTGGAGCGTGCAGGTATTTTTGCGAGGATTTCCGGCGATTTTGGCCCATCTGCGCGTGTGCAAGGCACAGCTATCGAGCCGCTTTTGTCCTGATTTCGTTGTGGTCGCGGTCATGCAGGCCTCGGCGGTGGCTTGATGTTGCGGATGGCGTCGAGGATTTGTCCGAAGATGTTGCGCGACACGGCAACCTCTGCCAGTTGGAACGTGATCTTGCGGGCATGGCGCACAACCCGTGCCCCGATCTTGATCAGGCGGCTTTGGATGCTGGTGAGCGACCAGTCGGCAACCTCTTCGGGTAAGTTGGCACGCTTGAGGAAGCTCCCCATGTTGTAAGCCAGCGCATGAAGCTGAAGTCTGACCTCGTTGTCGCGGAACCGTTTGCAGGATAGCCGCGTCCAGTTGATCGCGTATTTACCTTCCTTGATGTGTTGCTCGGCTTTGCCGCGCTGATTGTAGAAACGGATGACCCAGTTCGGCTCCATCGGCAAATTGGTGACGACGAAGCCCACGCGTGGAAACAGATCGCCGGGATGCCATTCGACCTTGGCAATCACGCGGCGGGCTCTGCCCCAGGGCGCCGCCTTGTATTCAAAGTCATGGTAGAACCGGCGAACGTGGTTGGGTGGGCGACCTACGGGACGCTTCAATAGATGCGAGACAGCCTCTTGCAGGACGGCGTTGCCCTTGAGGCGGATGGTGTAGAAGTAGCTCTCCGCCTCCAGCATTTCGTAAAGCTCAGGAATGGCGAAGGCCGCGTCAGCGCGAAAGAACCGCATCAGGTCACGGTTCCGATACCGCGCTATGACAGGGGGCAAAACGTCCTTCCAGCCATCAGCGCTGTGGACATTGCCCTTGCGCAGAGCGCAGCGCTCAAGATCGCTGAACTGGTTGAACACGAAGAGGGGATGATAGCACTTGCATCCAAAGTGGCCGTTCCATGCGGTGCCTTCCTGATCCCCATGGGTGGGGCTAACAGAGCTGTCCATATCCAGCGTGATCCACTTGGGCGGCTGTGCATCGTGCATCGCATCAATCCATTGACCCGGCAGATCGGCCAAGGCAGCGCGGTTGTGGGTGGAGGCCAGAATCTCTGTCTCGAACCGCGCCATCTGACTTGTTGATGCCGCTTGTCCATCGACAGCCCGCCCACCAACGATCTGACGCATGACCGGATCACGGGACAGCCGGTCCGCATCGTTGACATCTGGGTATCCGGCCAGCCGCCCGAAGGTGGACTGGCGTAACAGGCCATTAAAGTTGTGGACCCCGTTCTTGCCAGTCCGCGTATCCTGTAACGACCGCCCCGCCAAATCATGTAGCCCCAAGGTCTCATCCAGCTCCCTAAACAGGAGCAGGCCACCATCGGAACTGATTTTGGAGCCGTGGAACTCCAGGCGCACGCGGCTGTCAAAACCCAACCGAAAATCGTCGTTAGAACCCGCACCCGTAAGGTGATTCAACATCGAAGCCTCCAAGCTCGGATAACATGCTGAAATATATCATGTAAAACCACATCCACGACACCAAATCACTCAGCTACTTGGGAAATGTGGGCTCATAGAAGAAGAAAATGACTTTATCCTATATTTGTGGTTATTTTTCTTACTGAATATCAATCTCTCTCTTTTTGGCTTATTTGACTTTGAGGGAAATGCTCACTTAGGTAGTCAGGTTAATCAGCATCAGACGGTCCTTAAGTAACCCCTGAGTT
>JABSPI010000372.1 GCA_013214365.1 Erythrobacter sp. | reverse complement strand
GGGCAAAGGCGGTGGAGGGAAACACAGCCGCGGCAAACAGCACCATTACCAATTGCCAGATTGATTTCATGCGCATGCCACACCTCACCTTTTCTGCATCAAACGGGCCCTATTTCGAAAGCCGTCTCAAAAGCCATCTCAAAAAACAGCATCTTTGGACCCTTAAGCCTATGACATGCTATAATTTTAAACGACTGTGTAAAGAGATAAGGGCAAGACCCTTAAGGCGCCGGCATGGGTGAGATAGTGGGGTGAGATGGTGCCGGTGAGATGGTCGGGGCGAGATGGTGGGGGCGATCTGGCGCGGGTTAGATGGCGCGGGCAAAAGCGAGCCCGCCAAAAGGTGAAGCCGACGCGCCCAATTGTTTGCAGCCCCCGATATGGGGGAAGAGCGCAGCGTGAAGAGCAGGGGCGCCTGAAAAAGCCCGCCTGACGCAGATCTTTGACAGGTCGCCGGGCCGGGATTTTCGCCCCGGCCCTTGCAGCTGTGGCCTATCCCTTGCTGGCCGGTTTGGGGGCATCCACCGCGTGATCCGCGCCGGCATCTTTCATCCCCTTGGCCAGCTTGAACACCACGCCCGACAGCAGCGCCAAGGCCACCAGATTGGGCAGCGCCATCGCCGCATTGGAGATATCGCCCATGCGCCACACCGTGGTGAGATCCGCGCTGGCACCGATATAGATCACCACGCACCACAAAACGCGCCAGATCATGTGCAACACTTTTTCACCGCCAGCGCTGGCGCCCGGGATGCGGTCATAGATGAAGGTGATCGCGCGCTCGCCATAATAGCTCCATGTCAAAAGCGTGGTGAACACGAAGAAGATCAGCGCGAGGCTGGCGACCAGAGTGCCGATTGCGATCCCTGCGATTTGCACGGGGAAGGCCGCGGCAAAAGCGCCGCTGGTCATGGCAAAGCCGCGCAGATCGCTTTCCCAAGCGTGTGCGACTGCCTGACCGCCGCCCGAAAAATCACCTTGAACCGTCAGGATCACCAAAGCGGTCATGGTGCAGATCACGATCGTGTCGATGAAACAGCCCAGCATCGCCATCCGGCCCTGCTGTTCGGGATCATTGGTCTGCGCCACGGCGTGTGCGATCGGGGTCGAACCCTGGCCGCTTTCGTTGGAGAACAGGCCGCGCGCAACACCTGCGCGGATTGCGATGATGATCAAAGCCCCGGCAAACCCACCGGTTGCCGCGGTCGGGTTGAAGGCTGAATAGAAGATCAAGCCAAAAGTCGCCGGCAGGTCGGCAATGTTCAAGATCAGTGCGATCAGCGCCATCACGATATAGGCCCCCGCCATGAACGGGATGACCTTTTCCGCGACGCTGCCGATCGATTTGATTCCGCCGATGATGACGATGAACACCGCCACTGCGACAATCGCGCCGCCGATGGCCTCTTCAATGCCGAACAGTTCGTTGAGACCATCCGCGACCGCATTGGCCTGGATCGAATTGCCGGTGATCATCGCAGAAAACAGCGTGCCAAGGCAGAACAGGATCGCCAGCCAGGTCCATTTCGGCCCCAGCCCCATCATAATGTAGGTCATCGGCCCGCCGCGATACGTGCCATCAGCGGTTTTCTCGCGGTAGCGGATCGCCAGCGACCCTTCGGCAAAGGCCAGCGCCATGCCGATCAGCGCGGTGATCCACATCCAGAAAATCGCGCCCGGTCCGCCCAGTGCAATCGCGGTCGCCACACCGGCGAGATTGCCGGTGCCCACCTGGCCCGACAGCGCGGTCGACAGCGCCGCAAACGGGGAGATTTCGCCATCGCCTTGGCCCTTGCGGCTTTTGAACAGGCCGGCAAAGGCGCTGCCCAGATTGCGCAGCGGATAAAATTTCAGCCCGACCATCATATACAGCCCAATGCCGAGCAGAATGATGACCATTGGCGGGAAGGGGATAACCTCCTCCCCGTTCCAGCTGCCGCCCCAGATAAAGTCCGATACATTGACCACTTGGTCGGCAAAGCTGACGCTTGCGGTTTCAGGTGCTGCCATGTTTGAGAAATCCCCGTTTGCTTCCCGATCCGCCAGCTTTGCCCCGGTCGGGCGATGGGCTGGCGGTCTGATTAAGGCGCGCACGCTAGAGATGGCGTGCGCCCTTGACTAGCCCCCTTGCGCACCGGTTTTTGTGGGCAAGCGAATTTTTGCCAAACCGATCGCGCGCCAATCGCGCCCCGATCACGCTTTTGGCGCTGCGGCCAATGGGCGGGCCGCAATTGTTCGTGCTTGCCTTGGGCGGCGATTCGCCCTAACGCGGTCACGCAATCCGACATTGGTAGCCTTCGATAAAGCCATCCCGAGACCCTTGTCCCGGGCGGCGCGGGGCCCTACCTGAAAGCCGGATGTCACACTGACCCAATTTTGAACCGACAAATCACAAGGTTGTTCGATCATCATGGCTGACACACAAAAGGCCGCACCCAAGAAGCGCAAAACCTCGATTGCCGAATTTGTAAATCAAGTCCGCGCCGAAACCAAAAAGGTCGTTTGGCCAACCCGC
>JABSPI010000371.1 GCA_013214365.1 Erythrobacter sp. | reverse complement strand
AGGGGTCGCTGGTCGGCAGATTGTCGGGGTCCATGCCGGCATTTTCGATCGAAGAGCGCAGGTAGTTGCCATGCACGCCAGTGAACAGGTTGGAATAGACGATCCCGTCCGCCGAACTGTCGACGATACCCTGCTTGTAGGCCTGGTCGGCATTGGCCTCTTCGGTGGCGATGAATGCGCTGCCGGTATAGCCGAAATTTGCGCCCATCGCTTGGGCGGCGAGGATCGAGCGGCCATTGGCGATCGAGCCGGAAAGCGCGACAAGACCGTCAAACCATTCGCGAATTTCCTGCATCAGGGCAAAGGGCGACAACGTGCCAGCATGTCCGCCAGCGCCCGCAGCAACCGGGATGAGGCCATCAGCACCCTTTTCAATCGCCTTGTGGGCGAACCGGTTGTTGATCACGTCATGCATCGAAATGCCGCCCCAATTGCGGACCGCGTCAAAGATTTCGGTGCGCGCGCCCAGAGAGGTGATGATCATCGGCACCTGCCATTTCTCGCAAGTGGCCATATCGGCCATCACCCGGTCGTTGGAGCGGTGAACGATCTGGTTCACGGCAAACGGCGCGGCGGGACGATCGGGGTTTTCGCGATTGTGCTTGGCCAGCTCTTCGGTGATCTGGTGGAGCCATTCATCGAGCAGAGTTTGCGGCCGGGCATTGAGCGCGGGGAAGCTGCCGATGATCCCGGCCTTGCACTGCGCGATCACCAATTCGGGGCCCGATACGATAAACAAAGGCGATCCGATAAGCGGCAGACGCAGGCGATCAAAAGGGGCGGGCAGGGACATAAGGTCAGCTCTCCAAGTCTATGTTTGGACGCGCGGTACGTTGCGCTTTGCAACTATGCAACCATCTAATTCACCAGATGTTCCATGCGATAGAAGCGCGCCGCATTGCCGCAATACAGATCGGCCTTTTCATCCGCGCTGGCATTGGCGGTGATGCGTTTGAACGTGTTCCACAAAACCGGATAGGTCGCGCCCCAGCGATCGACGGGATAATTGCTCTCGAACATGGCGCGTTTTGTGCCGAACGCCTCAATGCAGGTGTCGATATAGGGTTTCCACATGGGGGCGAGCACGTCAGAGCCCAATCCGGCCGCCGGACCTTGTGAGGGCAGGTCGCAATTGTGCATCGCCAATCCGCCCAGTTTGACCATCACATTTTCGCATTTGCCAAGCTCGATGATGTTGGCGCGCCAGATGTCGAACCGCTCTTCCAGCTTGCCGCTATAGCTCGCCATGCCCAAAGGTGTGCCGCAATGGTCAAGGCAGATCGGCGTCTCGGGAAAGGCACGCGCCAGATCGATCACATCGGGCAATTGCGGCTCAAGAATCCATGCATCAAAGCTCAATCCACGGGTTCCCAATTGCGCGAAACCTTCGCGGAAGGTTGCATCGCGGTACAATTGCGGCGGGGCATGGAAGGGAGGGCCGAGCACGTCAGGATCGGCATCCCAAGCGCCTTGGTGCCGGATGCCTTTGAAACGTGCAGGCGCCGCCGCGCACAGCGCATCGAGCACCTCGCCCGCGCCGGCGCCCTCTAACAAATCGGCATGGCCAACAATGCCATCACACAGCCGCGCATTGCCATACAGGCCGCTGGCCGATTGGGCCGCGACGCCGTTGACATATTCGACTTCGCCCACCGGTTTTAAGGCATCGCCATAGGCGCCGTTGTAAAACGCCCCGCATTCCATAAACACGGTGGCGATGACATTGTGGCCGCTTTGCGAAACCTCGGCGTTGAATTGATCGAATGTGTAATGCGCCACCGGGACCAGCGTGTCGACAAAGCGGTGCCTTGGTTCGGGAAACATCGGCATCATCGCGCGCAAATCCCACAAATGGTGATGCGGATCGATGATCGGCAGATCGGGTTCAATGATGGCTTCGGTCATTGGCGTTTCTCTCTCCCAACGCATTGTTATTTGGGTTTTGGATGGCCCGGCTTTGCCCGGATATGGACCGTGCGCGCACCATACGATTACCTTTTGGGTGGAGCATAGACCGATGGGCGATCCGGGCAAGGCGATAAGCGCAATAGCCCCGATTGTGTTGGAAGCTTCCAAAAGTGCAGGGAGGCTTAGAGCAATGTATGGCGGGTTTTGCTCAGGCCTTTAGCACCGGTGAACGACTGGGATTGGGGGTGAGAGCGGACATGGGCAGGTGAGATAGAGAAGCGGTCAGTTCTCCCTACCTCACCAATGCCAAGTTTCATTCTAAAGACTTATAAACGCAGGTAATAAGAGCGGGTTGGAATGCTCTTTTCAAAGCCGGCTTTTTCATATGCTTTCCTCGCAGGCATATGGCTGGGATCATCCCCAGTAGAAACCTGTACTGCTGTCGCACCCTGACTTTTCATCCAAGCTAGTACGTGATCGTAAAGAGCAGTGCCAACTCCTTGACCAGAGAAATCCGGATGAACAGCGTTTAGTCCAATCGTCCCGACTGGAGTCTCACGGCTTAGTGATGCTCCACAAAAGCCAATCACCTGATCTTTGTGGATCGCGACGAAGACTTGGTG
>JABSPI010000370.1 GCA_013214365.1 Erythrobacter sp. | reverse complement strand
GACCGGCGGGTGCGCGTGATCCAGCGGATCGGGCGGCGCGGCCTTGCCAGCGCGGCGATTGAGGGGTTTTGCGCAACTGCGGCGCATTATGTCGCGGTGATGGATGCCGATCACCAACACGATCCGGCGCTGCTCGCCCCGATGATCGGCGCGCTTGAAACAGACAGGGCCGATATCTGCGTCGCCAGCCGCTTTGCCAAAGGGGCGAGCACAGCCGATTGGGCCGAGCCGGAACGCGAGCGTTTGTCGGGCATGGCAAATGCGATTGCCCGCGCGATCACTGGGGTGGAATTGAGCGATCCGATGAGCGGGTATTTCATGCTGCGCACCGCCGATGCCCGGGCAATGGCGCCGCGTCTGTCGGGGATCGGGTTCAAAATCCTGCTCGACCTGTTGGCGAGCGCCGGGCGGGCGATGAAGGTGGAGGAATTTGCGCTCGATTTTGCCCCGCGCCGCGCCGGGCAAAGCAAGCTTGACCGGGCGATTGCGCTCGATTTTCTGGCCGGGTTGTATGACAAGACGCTGGGACAGGTGATCCCGACCCGGTTTGCGCTGTTCGGTACGGTCGGCGCGCTGGGCGTGGTGGTGCATATGGTGGTTTTGGCGGCGGCTTTGCGCGTGCTGGGCGCAGGCGAAGGCCCTGCTGTGATAGCGGGGACACAGTTTCCCATCGCGCAAGGTGTGGCGGTTTTGGCCGCGATGAGCTTCAATTTCTGGCTCAACAATTACCTCACCTACCGCGACCGGCGCCTGCGTGGATGGGGCGCATTTGTGCGCGGATGGATCGGTTTTGTGGCGAGCTGCGCGGTCGGGGGATTGGCCAATATCGCCATTGCCACTCTGCTCCAGGCCCAAGGTCTGCACTGGGCACTGGCGGCGCTGGCGGGGATTTTGATCGGATCGGTGTGGAATTACGCCCTATCGAGCCGGTTCGTCTGGGGCCGGTTCTGAGTTAGCGGCGCGCCGGTTTTTACGCGCCGGTTCGCCCGCGCCGGTTCGCACGATGAGGCGCGCACAATGGGATCACCGCCACCCGTCAATCCATGCCCAATCCAGAAAGCTCATCGGTCCGGCCAATGGGGCAGCCGACAGGATCGGATAGAAACCGGCAAACACCAACAGGCTGGCAAGCACGCAGCCAATCGCGATCCGGGGATGTCCGGCCTCGCGCAGATCGCTCAGCGTCAGCGCCAACGCGCCCAGCAGGAACACCGAAGGGGTGAGGTAGTGGTAGTAAAACTGCACCGATTTGGGCGCGACGACCCAGAGGCCAAGGCTGATCGCATAGCCCGCCACGACTCCGATCTGCGCCCAGCCACGGCGCGCTCCAATCCGCGCCCAACCGCGGCGCGCTCCAATCTGCGCCCAGCCGCGGCGCGCCTCAACGTGCGCCCAGCCACGGCGCAGGATACCCGACCACAAACACCACACCAGCGCCAACACACCCAGCAACATCGTCAGCGGATTGCCGATCAACATCACCCCGCGCTGCGCCCCGTCAGTGACCTCGTACAAATACCAGATGCTGCGCGTATTGAGCACCCATTGCGGCCAGGTGCTTTGATAGGAATGGGGGGCGAGCACCTGGCTTTGCAGGTCGAGCATTTCGCCATGCAGCGCGATCAAACCGCCGCTGACCAGCGGCGAGGGGGCCGCCTCAGAGCCGAGCCCATAGCCCGGCAAGAAGGTCGCGGCATAGACCAATAGCGGGACAATGCCGAGCCACACAAACGCCTCCACCAGGCTGATGCCGGGCACCGGAATGCCGCGCCGGCTGGTGAACAAACGCCGCCGGTCCGCCGCCAGCCGCGCGCCCAGAAAGCTGAGCCCGAACGCCATCGCCAGCGGCACCGCATTCCATTTCGAGCCCAGCGCCAATCCGATTGCAATCCCGCACAATGCCAGCCGCCACCGGCCCGTCTCCGGCTCGCGCATGGCAGCGATATATTGCCACGCCGCCAGCGCCAGAAAAGCGAGCATGAAAATGTCGAGCATCGCAATGCGCGCCTGCACGAACAGGTGAAACCCGCTCAAGAGCAAGGCGCCAAAGGCGATGGTTGCAAACCGGTCATGGCTGGCATGCCACAGCGCGCGCATGCTCGCCCCCATTGCCACCACCCCCGCGATCAGCGGCATAATCCGCCAACCCAGCGGATTGTCGCCAAATATCTGCATGCCCAGCGCGATCAGCGTCTTGCCAAAAAGCGGGTGTTCGCGGTTGATATATTGGGTCGACACCCCGGCCCATTGGTCGAGCATGTCGCGCGCGGCGGGAAGGTAATGAACCTCGTCAAAATAGGGGCCCGACGGCGTGGTCAGCCCGGCGCCCGCGACAATCCCAAACAGCGCGGGCAGCGCCATACACCACACCCAAGGATCGCGCGGGTGATCGGGCGGCGCGGGCGGCGCGGGCGGTTCATGTGCCCCGGCGGGGTGTCCATTATCGGACAATGCAAGGGGCGGCGCCTGTGTCATGCGGGGGTCAGGATTAAGCCGGTGCACCGCGCGGGGCAAGCGCGGCGATGGCGCGCAATTG
>JABSPI010000038.1:6477-7995 GCA_013214365.1 Erythrobacter sp. | reverse complement strand
TTGATAGGGCAAGAAATCTGCAAGCTGATATTCGCTAGCAGTTTCTTGCGCGCCCGGCCCGTTTGCCGCCGAAATTTGCGGTTCCGCTTGTGCAGTTTCCATTGCCTTGCTCATGCAGGTAGTTTCTCATGAAACCAAACACTGTGCAAGGCACCTCTTTGCAGGCCAGTTATTCGTAGGCGCGTTGTTCCCACCAAGGGTAGAAATCGGGCATATCTTCGCTGACCTTGCCGGGATAGACCGGATTGCGCTTTTCTAGGAAGCTTGCGATCCCTTCTTTGGCATCGGCCCCGCGGCTGAGGCGATAAATCGCTCGACTGTCGATCTTGTGTGCCTCCATCGGGTGATCGGCGGTCATGTTGCGCCACATCATGGCCCGGGTCATGGCAACCGACACCGCGCTTGTATTGTCAGCGATTTCGCGCGCCAAACCTTGCGCTGCGTGGAGCAGGTCTTGGGGCTGATGAATCGAGCGCACCAATCCGCCAGCTTTCGCCTCTTCGGCATCGAAAACCCGTCCCGAATAGCACCATTCCAACGCCTGTGAGATTCCAACAATGCGCGGCAAAAACCAGCTTGATGCCGCCTCAGGCACAATCCCGCGCCTTGCAAACACAAATCCATATCGCGCGGTCGCGCTTGCCAAGCGGATATCCATCGCCAATTGCATGGTTGCCCCCACACCAACAGCGACACCATTGCAGGCCGAGATGAGCGGTTTTTGGGATTCAAACAGGCGCAGCGTCAACCGCCCCCCGCCATCGCGCACCCGCTCATCCGATAAGTCGTCAACCTCTGCACCATCGGAGAACACCTGCCCTCCCCCTTCCGGTGTCAAATCGGCACCCGCACAAAACGCGCGCTCACCCGCGCCGGTGAATATCACCGCCCGGACTGTATCATCGGCATCGATATCATCCATCGCATCGATGATTTCCTGACCCATTGTGCGGGTATAGGCGTTCATCTTCTCCGGTCGATTGAGAGTGATGGTGGCGATGCCATCGGTTTTCTCAACGGTGATTTGGGTGCCCTTGGTCATTCTCTCTCCCCTTCGAACCTCTCAAGATTGCTTAGGCGGGCGCATATTGCGACAATGCCAATGCGCCCGCCTATACCTATTGCCGGTGATCACTCACTTTCTTGCGTGTCTTCCACCAGCCCAAGCGAATCCAGCATGTATTTTACATCCGGGTCACGCTCGGCGAAATTGCGATAAACCACATCGTAATCCATCGTCCCGCCACGGCTCAGCACCAATTCACGCAGACGCTGCCCATTGGCACGGGTCAAACCGCCATTGGCGCGGATCCAGTCGCGACTGTCATGGTCGAGCATCTGGGTCCAAAGATAGCTGTAATAGCCAGCTGAATAGCCGGTCGAGCTGGAGAAAATGTGGTTGAAATACGAACTGCGATAGCGCGGCGGCACCATCTCAACTTCAAGACCCAGCTCAGACAGCGCGCGCGCTTCAAACTCGGTCACTTTCTCTGGCGTATCAATCGCGGCGGCTTCTTC
>JABSPI010000038.1:0-6377 GCA_013214365.1 Erythrobacter sp. | reverse complement strand
AAACGTCAGGCCATACAGCTCGTTGGCCATATAGAAGACGCCATCTTCGAGCACCTTTTCCAGTTGGAGGTATTGGGTGACTTCGGCCTCGGAATATTGGAACTGCTCTTCGCGCACCATATTGGCGAACCGGTACCAATCCCATGGCTTGACCTCATAATCGCCGCCTTCTTCGGCGATCTTTGCATTGAGAATAGCAGCCTCACGTTCCTGTGTCGCAGCCAAGGCAGGCACCATCTGCTCCATGAAGGCCAAAGCCTTTTCGGGCGTATCGGCCATGTTGCGATACATGGTGTAGCTGGCCCAATTGGGCTCACCAAACAAAGCGGCTTTCTCAGCGCGCAGAGCCGAAATCTTGGCCACCAACATACGGGTGTCGAATTCGGGATTGGCCCCATCCGCACGGTTCAGGCTGAGTGCGAGGAATGCTTCGCGTGTTGCGCGATTTTCGAGCAGCGGGATCTGCGGTTGCTGCGTGGTGTTTTGCAGCACCAACGCATATTTGCCTTCATGCCCAAGCTCGGCCGCACGCGCAGCCGCGGCATCAATCGCACCATCCGACAATCCGGCGAGCTCTTCGCGCGTGGCGAGGATCAGAGGCTGGTTATTGGTCGCATTGCGAACGGTTTGAGCGAATTGCGTGGTCAGCGAGGACATCTCGGAATTGATGACCTTGACCCGCTCACGCTGGTCTTCGGTCAACATAGCACCGGCATGAACCATGCCTTCATATGTGTTTGACAACAGCTTGGCTTCTTCAAGCGTCAATTCGAGCGCATCGCGATTGTCGTAAACCGCCTTCACCCGCGCAAACAAGGCCGGATTGAGCGCAATGCCGGTTGAATGAAGCGAAAGTTTGGGGCTGGTCTCGGTGCGGATTTGGTCGATCCGATCATTGGTGTTTGCACCGGCGACCTGACCAAAGACGCGCAACACCCGGCTCAACATCTGGCCGGTCTTTTCCAGCTCTACGATGGTATTATCGAAAGTGGGGGCAGCCGGATTGTCGATGATGGCCTGCACTTCGGCCTGTTGGATTTCCATGCCTTGCATAATGCCGTCGAGGTAAGCCTCGTCGGTGATTTTGGTGAAATCAGGCGCTTGAAATGGCAGCGTGCTTGGCTGCGCGAAATAGCCAGTGCCTACTGGAATGACCGGGGCATAATCCGCGTTGGCGGCTGCAGCGGGCTCGGTCACGGTTGCGACCTCGGTGCTATCAGCAGTGGTCGCACAGCCGGCCAGCAAAGCCAGCGCAGAGACAGAGGCAAAGATGGGTGCCGGTTTAAAAATCATTGAGAATAAATCCGATTGTTGGAGCGCCAATTTGCCTCGCGGCAATGTGGTGCAGAAGATAGGTTATTGTTCAATTGCAATAGCGCGTATTGAGCCTGCGCAGCGCCGACTTGCAAGTGAGAAATGCGAAGTTTAGCGGCGCCGAAATGCAAGAGGGCCCCCGCTTTCGCGAGAGCCCCCTCTTTCCAACCGCTTACGCGATTAAAGCAAAATCAGACCTTAACGCGGTGCCATCCGGATACCACCGTCAAGCCGCACGTCTTCGCCGTTGAAATAGCCGGTTTCGATCATGCACAAAGCCAGCTTGGCGTATTCCTCAGGAACACCAAGGCGCTTGGGGAACGGCACTGAAGCGGCCAGTGCATCGCGCACATTTTGCGGCGCAGCAGCCAGCAGCGGCGTGTCAAAAATGCCGGGCAGGATCGTATTCACGCGCACGCCTTCGTTCATCAGATCGCGCGCGATCGGCAAAGTCATCCCGATCACACCGGCCTTTGACGCCGAATAAGCAGCCTGACCGATCTGGCCATCTTCGCCAGCGACCGACGCGGTGTTCACAATCGCACCGCGATCGCCGTTTTCACTCATCGGATCGAGAGTAAGCATACCAGCGGCAGACTTGGCGATGCAGCGGAACGTACCAACCAGGTTGACCTGCACAACAAAATCGAATGCGCTGGTGGGGAATTCCTTGATCGAACCATCTTCGCGCGAACGCTTGGCGGTTTTGATTGCGTTACCGATCCCGGCGCAATTAACGAGGATACGCTCTTGCCCGTGGGCTTCGCGCGCTTTGGCAAAACCTGCATCAACATCTTCGTCGCTGGTCACGTTGACCTTACAAAAAATCCCGCCGATTTCGGCGGCCATTGCCTCGCCCTTTTCCTCGTTCATATCGAAGATCGCGACTTTCGCGCCTTTGGCAGCAAGCGCACGCGCGGTGGCAGCACCAAGGCCCGAGGCACCGCCGGTTACAACGGCAGGTGTGTTGGCTGAAATTTCCATGTCTTTAGTCCTCTAAACAGGTTTTGAATTAAACGCTTTCAACAATGGTGACATTGGCGACACCGCCGCCTTCACACATCGTTTGCAATCCGTATTTTTTCCCGTGACGCTTGAGCCCATGGACCAAGGTCGCCATCAATTTGGTGCCCGATGCACCAAGTGGGTGGCCAAGCGCAATTGCGCCGCCATGCACGTTCAGCTTCTCCGGATCAGCACCGGTGTGCTTGAGCCATGCCAGCGGAACCGGGGCGAAGGCCTCATTCACCTCGTACAGGTCAATATCGTCAATCTTCAACCCGGCCCGTTCGAGCGCGCGATCGGTCGCAAACAAAGGCTCTTCGAGCATGATCACCGGATCACCGGCAGTCACTGTCAGATTGTGAATCCGCGCCATTGGCGTAAGGTTGTGGGCCTTCAATGCCTCCTCGCTAACCACCAAAACCGCGCTCGAGCCATCGCAAATCTGGCTGGCGCTGGCCGCTGTCACCATGCCGCGTGGGTCGATCAGCTTAACCCCGGCAATCCCTTCGAGCGTTGCATCAAAGCGAATGCCCTCATCCACAGTGTGGACCGCGTCGCCCTCGGGCGTCTCGATAGCGACGGGGACGACCTCGTTTTCAAACGCACCCGCCTCAGTGGCAGCGATAGCCTTCTGGTGGCTGGCCAAGGCAAAGGCATCAAGTTCATCCTTGGACATGCCATGCTTGCGAGCAATCATCTCGGCGCCCATGAACTGGCTGAACTGGACGTCAGGGTATTTCTCTTTGACGCCATCGGACATGTAATTGCCCAGTCCCTCTTTCATGTGCAGCGTCATATTGGAGCCCATCGGCACGCGGGTCATACTTTCAACACCGCTGGCAATCACAATATCCTGAGTGCCGCTCATGACGGCTTGGGCTGCAAATTGAATGGCCTGCTGAGAGGAACCGCACTGACGGTCAATCGAGACAGCCGGGGTCGATTGCGGAAGAAGCTTGGACGCAAGAACGCCCATGCGTCCCACTTGGCCAGCTTGCTCACCAGCCTGACTGACGCAGCCCGTGACGACATCGTCGATTGCCTTCGGGTCAACACCGCTGCGCTCAACCACCGCGTCGAGTGACTTGGCAAGCAGGTCAACGGGGTGCACGCCAGCAAGGCGGCCACCACGCCGCCCTCCGGCGGTGCGTACGGCGTCGACGATATAGGCTGTGGTCATGGTAAGGCTTCCTTCCCGTTTACGTAAACGTTGCTATTTGAGACCCATCTATGGGAGCGCGCCCGGCAAATCAACCGGCCAAATGGACTGGTCGCGCCATGCAGAGCAGCAAACGCCAAGGAAATTTGCGGTCAGGCCATGTGCCATCCGGGCCGATTTTCCCTAACATGACGAAAGATCTCGCTGGTAACCGCCACATTCTTGCTATGCCAATCCAAAGCTGGCAGTCGAGATGCGCTCCTGGCTGAGAAGGATCATGAAGAAATTATTTGAATTAAACCCTGCGCTTCATCGCCAAAAGCTTGCGGCCCGTTTCGCTGCTACAGGCCGGGTGCAAATTCGAGATGTTCTCACCGCAGATACAGCGCGTGAAATTCTTGCAGTGCTAACCAAAGGCACACCTTGGGGCATGGCCACTGGCGCAGGCGATGAAAAGCGCGAAAGTTTCCGATTGGAGGAAACGCGCAGCCCTCAGGGCCAACAACGGGTCAACGAGGCAGCCATGGCCGCACAAAGCATGAGCGCGCAAGGTCAATACGGGTTCCGTTTCGCTCACTACCCGATCCTCACCGCCGTCCAGGAAGGGTGGCATGTCGGCGGGCCCCATGAAGTTTTGCTCGAGCACCTTAACGCGCCCGATTTTCTAGGCTTAGCGCGCGATGTGACCGGAATAGATGAGCTAATGAAAGCCGACGGGCAGGCAACTTTGTTCGGACCGAACCATTATCTTGGGCGCCATATCGACAGCCATGTCGCAGAAGGGTGGGAAGTGGCCTATGTGCTCAATTTCGCACCGCCAGAATGGCATCCCGATTGGGGCGGATATCTCACCTTCCTCGACGAAGACGGCGATATCGTCGAGGGCTTTCGCCCGCGCTTCAATGCGCTCAACCTGTTTAAAGTGCCCCAGTCGCATCTGGTTAGCTACGTTCCCCCCTTCGCCCCGGTTGGACGAATTGCAGTAACGGGTTGGTTGCGGACGAAATGAATTCTTCATTCTCCTCCAATGCAAACGGTTTAACCGCTGCAGAAGCGATGGTTCGCATCCGTATGGCAATGCAGCAACGTGATCTGGCCGGGGCGCTCAGCTATGCTGAAGCCGGCCGCCGTCAACATCCCAATGATGCAGCCCTCGCCGATACAGCGGGTGATTTGGCCCTTAAATCTGGCGATGCCCGTTCGGCGGTTGAACACTTCGAAGCGGCCAGCAAGCTTGCGCCGGACAATCTCGATTATATTTTGAACCAAGCCATCGCCTTACAGCGATTGGGGCGCGACACAGATGCGATTATTCTGCTGGAAAAACACGAGAAACGCGGGCGCAAAGTAGCCAAATATTGCAGTATTCGCGCGTTATCGCACCGTTCGCTGGGGGCGCCTGCAAAGGCGGCACAATGGTATGATGCGGTTTTGGCGATTGAACCGCGCCACCCCCGCGCTCTGCATGGACGGGCGCGCGTCGCGCTCGAGCGCGGCGAGCCGGACGCTTTAGCCAGATTTGACGCTGCATTGGCCATTAATCGGGGCGACGCTGATCTGTGGCTGGGTAAAGCACAGGCTTTAGACGTTGCCGGGGACATCGCAGGCGCGCGCCGTGTGGCAGAGCAATTGTGCGACCAAGCTCCCGGTTTTATTGCCGCGCTTACCTTTCTATCAGGTTTGAAATTAGCAAACGGAGAGGATGATTTCGCCGCCCCCTTTAGGGCCGCAGCGACTAAAGCCCCACAAGACCCCAATATTGCTGCCACTCATATTGAAACATTGGCAGGCCTCGATCATTCGGAAAAGGCGGCTCAGGTAGCAGGCGAGGCGCGCGTTCGGTTTCCGAATGAGGCCCACTTTACTCTGCAAGAAGCAATACAGCTTGGCGCTGCGGGTGATTGGCAAGGGGCAGAGCGTGCTTTTGCGCAGCTCCCGCCAGAAACTCCAAACCGCGCAGTGCATGAGGCCCGACATCGCCTTCGCGCCCACCAACTGAGCCAGGCAAATGCACTTCTTGATCGTGCTCTTGCCGATAACCCATGGGACATTTCAATCTGGGCTACGCGCGGAATCGCATGGCGGCTCGGCCAAGACGAGCATTCGCGCGAGAGGGCCGCATGGCTGCACGAGCAAAAAGGCTTGGTTCAATTTGTGCCATTGGCTGGACGGAGTGGATTGATCGACGATGTCACCGGCGAATTGCAGAGCTTGCATCAAGGATCAGCAATGCCTTTGGGGCAAAGCTTGCGTGGCGGCACACAGACCCGAGGTATCCTATTTCATCGCACCGAACCATTATTGGCAGAATTAGCAGACGCGATTTTGGCAACGCTGAACGATTATCGTTCGCAATTGCCCGCCGCCGATCCCACCCATCCACTGTTGCGACTACGCGACGCCCCCTGGCGACTTGCCGGATCCTGGTCAGTGCGCCTGACAGGAGGCGGGGACCACCATTCGGCCCACATCCATCAACTGGGGGTAATTTCATCAGCGCTGTATCTGGTCGTCCCTGACGAGGTCGAGGGACCGGAGCAGCGCGGATGGTTAGAGTTGGGACGGCCCAAGCCTGATCTCGGCCTCAGCCTGCCTCCTTTTCGCACAATCAAACCAAAAGTTGGCCATCTCGCGCTGTTCCCAAGCACCGCTTATCATGGCACAGCGCCCTTCTCTTCGGCCGAGCGCATGACAGTTGCGTTCGATGTGGTGAGCTAGGACACGGCAAAAGCGATGGCACAAGAACAGAGCGATGATGCATGGGGTGACTTTTGGGCGCTAAATGCCCGTGGTAACACGCGGGGTAAGACCACAGGATGCCTCCCTCAGCGCTGGGCAGCCATTGAGGATGTGCAGCGATCGGCCTGGACCGCCTTTATCGACCGGCTGCCGACCGATG
>JABSPI010000369.1 GCA_013214365.1 Erythrobacter sp. | reverse complement strand
CGCATGACGCCTTGCTTGGGCAGCTCGCCGATCTCGACGTGCCGGTTTTGATCGGCCCGCGCTCGGGCAGCAAGACGCAGAGCTTTTCGATCCCCGACGGGCTGGCACCGGGCGATGGTGTGCGCGGGCTGATCCCGCTGCGCATTGTGCGGGTTGAAAGCCTGCGCGATGGCGAGGTTGAGCACGGCGGCGCGCCGGCTGGCGCCGAGAAAGACCCCGCGCTGGCTGGTGATGGCTGGACCATTTCGCGCTGGCGCGAGGATGTCGAGACGCAGCTGACGCCCGAATTCGCGCTCAAAGACGGGCGCGGCGTGGTCTATCACCACAAGCATATCCGCTATTGCGCCGCGTGGCCCGATCGCACGCTGCTCGACCAATTGGTCGAACGCATCGCGCATGACGCACAGATCACGCTCACCGACCTGCCCGAAGGTGTGCGCATGCGCACAACCGCCAGCCACCAATTCATCTTCAACTACAGCTCCCGGCCCGTCCGCCTCGGCCCGGATAGCGAAGTGATTGACCCTGCCGGGGTTTCGATTACGGCTCTCAAACCATGAGCGAGAGACGAACTTACGCGATCATCGGCTGCGGCATGATGGGGCGCGAACATATGCGCAATCTGGCCCTGATTGACGGGGCCGAACTGGTCGCGATTGCCGATCCGGATGCCGGATCGCTTAAAGCGGCGCAGGTTCAGGCCGATGCGCTGGGGCAGAAGGTTGCGCTGTTCACCGACAATGCGACCATGATGGCCGAGGCCGCGCCCGATGCGGTGATCATCGCCTCGCCCAATTTCACCCATTTCGACATCGTTCAACCGGTGATGGAAGCAGGCGCCGCGGTGCTGCTTGAAAAACCGATGTGCACCACGCTTGACGATGCGCTCGCGCTGGAGCGGGCGGCGCGCAATTATGCCAATTTGTTCTGGGTCGGGCTCGAATATCGCTATATGCCGCCGGTCACATCCTTCATTGACCGGGTGCATTCAGGCGAGGCGGGCGCGATCAAAATGCTCGCCATTCGCGAACACCGTTTCCCCTTCTTGCCCAAAGTGGGCGATTGGAACCGGTTCAACCGCAATACCGGGGGCACTCTGGTCGAAAAATGCTGCCATTTCTTTGATCTGATGCGCCATATCCTGCGCGATGAACCCGTGCGTGTCTTTGCCAGCGGGGCGCAGGATGTGAACCATTTGGAGGAACGCTATAATGGCGAGACACCCGATATTATCGACAATGCGTTCGTGATGCTTGATTTTGCCGGCGGGGCGCGCGCCGTGCTCGATTTGTGCATGTTTGCCGAAGGGTCGAGCGAGCAGGAAGAGATCAGCGCGGTCGGCCCCAAAGGCAAGCTGGAAGTCAAATTGCCCAGCGGATTTGTCAGCTGGTCCCCGCGCGACAGATCGGGTCCGTTTCTAGAGCATATCGAAACCCCGCCCGATGCGCTGGCCGCGGGCACCCATCACGGCGCGACCTTTTTCCAGCAACGCGATTTTCACACCGCTCTTGTCAATCGCACCGCGCCATTGATCAATGCGCGCGACGGCTATCGCAGCGTTGCCATCGGCGCCGCCGCACAGCACAGTATCGCCACCGGCCAGCCGGTCGATATTCACTATCAGGATAAGGATTGAACGTGGCCGACATCATGCCCCCGATTGGCTTTGGCCTGTGGAAGATCGCGCCGGAGGACACCGCCGCAACTGTGGTCGAGGCCGTGCGCGCCGGATATCGCCATTTCGACAGCGCCGCCGATTACGCCAATGAGGCGCAAACCGGCGAAGGTCTGGCCCAGGCGATCGAACAGGGTTTGGTCACACGCGATGAATTGTGGGTGACGGGCAAGCTGTGGAACACATTTCACGCGCCCGAACATGTGGAGCAGGCATGCCGCAAAACGCTGGCTGATCTGCGGCTCGATTATCTCGACCTGTATCTGATCCATTTCCCGATCGCGCTCAAATATGTCCCGATCGAAACCCGCTATCCGCCCGAATGGCTGGCCGATCCCGAGGCGGACAATCCGGTGATGGAACCTGCGCCCGTGCCGCTCTACCAGACATGGCACGCAATGGAGACGCTGGTGGAGAAGGGGCTCGTCAACCGCATTGGCGTTTGCAATTACAACACCGGCCTCATTCACGATCTGATGAGCTATGCCACGATCAAGCCGAGCCACCTTCAGATCGAAAGCCACCCCTATCTCACCCAGGACAAGCTGATCCGCTGCGCGAAGGGATATGGGATTGATGTGACCGCCTTCTCGCCGCTTGGCGCGCAAAGCTATTTCGAGCTCAATATGGCAGAGCAGGGCGAAAGCCTGTTGGGGGCCGCGCCGGTCATGGTGGCGGCGCAGGCGCATGGCAAGTCGCCGGCTCAAGTGCTGCTCAAATGGGGCGTCCAACGCGGCACTTGCGTGATCCCCAAAACCACCAAGCCAGAACGGATGCGCGAAAATCTCGCGATTGACGATTTCACGCTTTCCGCGGTCGAAATGGCCGCAATCAGCGCGCTCAACCAAGACCGCCGGTTCAA
>JABSPI010000368.1 GCA_013214365.1 Erythrobacter sp. | reverse complement strand
AGAGCCACCGTCATGGCCTCCGTATTGGTGCAATCACGCACCCATCACCGCAGCGATGCAGCGCTCGAGCGGGCCTCTGATTCGGATGTATTTGCAGATGCGGATCGGGAGAGTGCGGCTGAGCCAGCTGCGCTATCGGCTGCCGCGCGCAGCCTCGAACCCGTTGCAGTTCCTCTTGGCGCATCGCTGGTCACATAATCGGTCGCATCGGAAACTAACGCTTGCTGTTGCTGCGCAATCTGGGCTTGCGACGGACGCCGGATTGCGCGCCGCTCGCTTTCCAATAGTAACAGCGAAATCCGGCGATTGCGCGGATCGGCTGGATTGTCAGGGATCAACGGTTCGGTATCAGCCACGCCTTCGATCCGGGCAAAGCGTTGCTCGGTCAGGCCCGCCGCAATCAATTCCTGGCGTGTGGCCTCGGCGCGGCCGGCAGATAACGACCAATTGTTGGCCACCACGCCAGGACGATAGGGGAGCGAATCAGTATGACCACGCAGGATTAGCGGATTGACCTCCATCTCAATTGCGTCGCCGATCACTTCAAGCAAGCCGCGCGCCTCAGGAGTCAGCATGGTCGTACCCAATGTGAACATCGAGAAATCGGCATCATCGACCAGATCAATCCGAATTCCGTCGGGTGCGCGCACCACGCTAACCTGCCGCGCCAGATGCGCAATCGGCCGGCGCTGAGCAAGCTCGCGATTGATCCTTTCGCGCAGATTTTCGAGCTGGCGAGTTTGCATTTCGCCTATGCCCCCGCCCTCCACCGGACCGCCTGTAGCACCGCGCGGAATGGTGATCGCCTGATTGCCAGTCTGGCCTTGGGAATTGGGATAATTGTCGACCTCAGTGATCGATGAACCGCCCAGCATCCCATCAGCCCCGGCGCCCTCCTGGCGCAATTTGACCAGAGTTGGCGAGAAATAATCGGCGATCCCCTTGCGCTGTTTCTCCTCGGTCGCGCCCAGCAACCACAACAGCAAGAAGAACGCCATCATTGCGGTAACGAAATCGGCATAGGCCACTTTCCAAGCGCCGCCATGATGGCCATCGCCCGCAGCGATCGTGATCTTTTTGACAATTATCGGAGCGGGCGGCTCGAGCGCTTTCTCGGCCATCTCACCGGCCCCGCATCAAATCGAGCAATTCGGTCAGTTTGGGCCGGTGCGCAGGTGCAAGCCCCGAGCGCGCCGCTTCAAGCACGAGGGGTTGAGGATAGCCGTGCAAACTGGCCACGATCACCTGTTTGATCGAATAGAAGATCTGCTGGTCATGGGCGTTCACCTGTTTGAGCCGGCTCGCCATGGGCGCGGCAAAACCATAGGCCAACAGCACTCCCAAAAACGTGCCGACCAAAGCCCCACCGATCATCTTACCGAGGATTTCGGGGGGCTCGTTGATCGATCCCATCGTCTTGATCACGCCCAGAACTGCGGCCACAATTCCCAGCGCGGGAAACGCGTCAGCCAGCGATTGGATCGCATGGGCCGGTTCATCCATTTCATGCAGCTGGGTCTTGATCGCATTGTCGATCACATCTTCGACCGCATGCGTGTCGAGCGAGCCCGAAGACACCACCATCAAGGTCAAGGGATCGCAGATCATATCGACCACTGCCGGGTCTTGCTGGAGCCGCGGATATTCGCTGAAAATGGAGGAATTTTCTGGTTCGGTGACATGGGCTTCGAGCGCCACCGCGCCATCTGCGCGCAGCAATTTCATCAGCTTGCTGGTCAGGGCGATCGCATCGATGTGATCTTCATCGGTGTATTTGGCGCCTTTGAACACTTTGACCACGCCCGCGCCCAGCAATTTGATCTCGTGCATCGAATTGCCGATCAGCGTTGCACCAACAGCCGCCCCGCCAATGATCATAAATTCGAGCGGCAAGGCCGCCAAAATCGGCCCCATCGCCCCGCCGGCCAGCATGAAGCCGCCAAACACGAGGACGATCAAAACAACGATACCAATAATCGCCAGCATAGCAGCAAAACCTCCCCTTCTTCGGCTAGATCACGTCGAACAAAGTGAGCGAGGAGACCCGGGTAAAGCTCGCCTGGCTGGCTTCCAACGCGGTCAGGGTCTGTTGCAGGCGGACAATCGTATCAGCGACATCGGTGTCACCGATTTCAGAGCGTTTCTCGGCGATATTGACCGCGCGCACTTGTTGGTCTTGCTGGATCGATTCGACCCAGGCCAAACGCGCACCGATCACAGTCTGGCTGCGATTGGCGTTGTCGAGCCCGGCATCCAGACCCGCAATCGCATCGCGCGCGCCCTGGGCCGGATCGGGCACACCCCCGCGCAGCGCCGCGGCTAGGTCACCGATCACCGCAAATGTATTGGTGGGCGCACCGGCCAGATTGAAGTCGAACACCGCCGGTCCGGTCACCCCGCGGTCAATATCGATCCCGGGGGCCACCGACACAGTGCCGACCTGTCCATTGCCATTATAGCTGACCACCCCAGCAGTATTGCGGGTATAAGCGGCATTGCCCGAGGTTCCGGCAAACAGCGGCGCACCGGTTATCGATCGGCTGTTGGCACGGGCGA
>JABSPI010000367.1 GCA_013214365.1 Erythrobacter sp. | reverse complement strand
CGGCTGAGAAAAAGCAAGCTGCGCGCCGCCACGCCAAACAATATCGCAAGGATCGACGCGGCGAGCGGCGTTCGCGCGCCACATCAAGAGCGTCGAGCAAACCAGCAGGCAAAGCAGGCCCGAACAAACGTTCGGCAGGCAAAAAGCCCTCAGCTTCGTCTAAAGGGCGGCGCAAATGACGGCCAAACTGGCGGTGTTTGATTGCGATGGAACGCTGGTCGATGGCCAGGCGGATGTCCTGTGGGCGATGGCACGCGCATTTGACCAAGCCGATCAGCCGCAGCCCGATCCCGCGAGAGTGCGCCGTATGGTAGGGCTAAGCTTACCTGTGGCAATCCGTGCCTTGGCGCCCGAGGCAGCCGACAATATTCAGCGCGATCTGATCGAATTCTACAAAGCAGCCTTTCGAGGCCGCCGTGAGCAAGGCCTGCTCGAAGAGCCTCTTTACGAAGGGATTCACGATCTGCTGCATAGCCTGCACCGGGAGGGATGGTTATTGGCGGTGGCAACCGGCAAATCGGACCGCGGGCTGCAGGCCTGTCTGGCTAGCCATGGGCTGAGCGAATTGTTCATTTCACTCCAGACCGCAGACCGACATCCGTCCAAACCGCATCCCGCTATGCTTGAGGCCGCTTTATTCGAAGCCGGCGTCGACGCATCAGACGCGGTCATGATTGGCGACACCAGCTATGATATTCTGATGGGTCAAAGTGCCCATGTCCGCACAATTGGGGTCGCTTGGGGATACCATTCACCCGCCGAATTGAGCAGCAATGGGGCCAATGTGATCGTTGATGATGTCGATGCCCTGCGCACAGAATTGGAACGTTGGGGATGAGCGATCACAACAAACTGAATGCAGGTGATGCCAAATCCCAAGATGAAGCCATCGCCAAAAGGCGGTACTTGATCATGGGCTTTGCGCGGATCGCTGGACTGGCTGCGGTTTTGCTGGGGATTGCAATCGCACGCTCAGTGGTTGAGGCCCCCTATATTGCGGGCGTGGCGCTGGCGATCGGCGGCATGCTTGGCTTTTTCTTTGGCCCGGCTCTGCTCGCCAAACATTGGAAAGCTGGCGATCGGGGGGCCAAATGAAACGGTTCTACACCGCAGTGGACGTGACCCAAACTGACAAAGGTTGGCAGGTTGCGCTCGATGGACGTCCGATCCGCACAGTGGGCGGCGCGCCCCAAACCGTACCCGGCTCAGATCTGGCGCAGGCATTGGCCGGCGAATGGGAAAGCCAGGGCGAGACGCTGGACCCCAAAACCATGCCGCTGCGTGATATGGTCGATTATGCGATCGATGTGGTCGCGCCCGATCGCAAGTCGATAATCGACAATGTGTTAGCCTATGGCGACACCGACACGCTGCTTTATCGGGCCGATCCCGATGAACCTCTGCATACTCGCCAGCTGGATATTTGGGAACCGATCGTGACCAGCTTCGAGGCGGAACACGATGTCAATCTGGTGCGGGTCAGCGGGATCGTCCATCGCCCTCAACCACCTGAGACCTTCGCGGTTTTGCGCGCGAAACTGGAACAGTTGAACGCATTTGAATTGGCCGCCATCCAAGCCATGGCCAGCCTCGCCGCCTCGCTGGTGGTGGCGCTATCAGTAACCGATAGATCCACCGCGCAGTCTTTATGGCAGGCCGCCTGCCTCGAAGAGCAATGGCAAGCCGATCAATGGGGCCATGATGAAGAAGCCGAAGAACGCCGCCTCAAACGCACGGCTGATTTCCTCAAGACGTGTGAAATGCGCATTTTTGCCAGATCGTAACCGGATGCGATAGGCAAGCGCCAGAACGCATCGCAAATAACGGCCTTGTCGGCTCTTCAGCCAGCGCCAAGCACCCAATCCGCAACGTCGCCTGCGACCTTATTCGCTGCCCGATTGAGCGCCGGGCCAACAAATTCAGATTCGACATCCACCACATATTCGCGCGCTTCGAACCGCCGCGATGACACCACGCCCTGCGGATCGGATCGAACCGCGTCAAAGCTGACAACCACTTCACCGCTGCGGGCATCATACCCCATATCAAGCAGCGTGCCGCGGACAAATTGATCGGCCAGAACAGGGGTGTCGTCGCTGTCGAGGATCAGCAATCCCCCCGCATCGCCGGACCGTGTCCGCAGCGTTTCACCCAGAACCCGGCGGAACAATCGTGCCGGTTTTTCAATCCAGACCATATCTTTAAGATACGCAATCTGCGTATCAGAGACCGTCACCGGAATGCGCAACAGATCGAGCTTTGCTGGCACCTCTGGGGTCAAAACCGCCACCGCTCCCGCGCTTCCTTCAGCCCCGGTCGCCGCACCCGATCCGGCCGGCGCAGCCGCACTCGAAGAAAGCGTCAACAGGCTGTCTGGGGTATCGACTTCACCGCCCACACTCACACAAGCCGATAAAGTCAGGCTTGCCCCTACCAGCAAAGCCAGTGCCCGCACTGATGTCATGTCTATACCCTTCATCATGGCTCATATTCCGGGACTTCAGGACCATTGAGGAGCGATCCTGCCCCCTGATTTTCGATCCGCTCGGTGATCGCCC
>JABSPI010000366.1 GCA_013214365.1 Erythrobacter sp. | reverse complement strand
CAAGCTGCATCTACGTCCCCCCGCCCTTCGCAGCGGATGCGATTTGCGAGGCTATTGATGCTGAGATCGAACTGATCATCTGCATCACCGAAGGCATTCCCGTGCTCGACATGGTGCGCGCCAAGGCGGCTCTCAAAGGCTCCAAATCGCGCCTGATCGGTCCGAACTGCCCCGGCGTTCTAACCCCGGATGAGTGCAAGATCGGCATTATGCCGGGCTCGATCTTCAAAAAAGGTTCGGTCGGCGTCGTCTCCCGCTCGGGCACGCTCACTTACGAAGCGGTGCACCAGACCACTATGGTGGGCTTGGGGCAAACCACAGCGGTCGGCATTGGCGGTGACCCGGTGAACGGCACCAACTTTATCGACGTGCTCGACCTGTTCCTCGACGATCCTGAAACCGAGAGCATGATCATGATCGGCGAAATCGGTGGCTCAGCAGAAGAGGAAGCCGCCGCTTTCCTCAAAGCCGAAGCTGCCAAGGGCCGCTCCAAGCCAACCGTTGGCTTTATCGCGGGCCGCACCGCGCCTCCGGGTCGCCGGATGGGCCATGCGGGCGCGATCGTGTCGGGCGGCAAAGGCGGCGCGGAAGACAAAATCGCCGCGATGGAAGACGCGGGCATCCGTGTCTCCCCCTCGCCATCGGAGCTGGGCACCACGCTCGACGCCATGCTCAAAGAACTCGCCTGAGGCAAAGGCTCGAACAACCCGCCAATGGCGGGGGATGAAAGAGCCGCCCTCAACCAGACACCAACCACCTCCCCTCCCCACGGAGAAATGACATGGGTGAAGAACCGCAAAACTTCGTCCCCGCAATGACCGACCAGGAAGGCCCCCAGCCGGGCCCTTCCTGGGGCAATCCCAAATGGATCGCCGAAGTCGCTGACGCTGATGCCGACCGCACCGCGGCCATGGACCCGACGCAAATGTTGCTCGAGGCCAAGGACACGATTGCCAAAGCGGCCAAGGCCGCCGGCAAAGCGAGCGACCCTGCGGCGATTGAAAAGGCGGCCAGCCTGTCGATTGCGGCAATGACTTTGGTGCGCCTCTACCGTGTTCGCGGGCATTTGGGGGCGGAGCTCGATCCGTTGCAATTGTCGCAAAAACGGGTGGAGCCTGAAGACCTCTCTTTGGCGTTTCACGGCCTGCAAGGCCGCGAGAGCGATGAAGTGTTTGTAGGCGGCGTTCTGGGTCTTTACTGGACCACTGTGAGCGCGCTCTACACCCGCCTGCGCGAGGTGTATTGCGGCAAGGTCGGCCTCGAATACATGCACATCGCCGACACCGAAGAACGGCGCTTTCTGCAGGACAAGTTCGAAAGCCCAGGCGATACGATCCAGTTCACCCCCGAGGGGAAAAAGGCCATTCTGGCCGCGGTTTTGCGCGGCGAGCAATATGAGGAATTCCTCGGCCGTAAATATGTCGGGACCAAACGCTTTGGCCTAGATGGCGGGGAATCGATGATCCCTGCCCTCGAAGCAGTGATCAAGCATGGCGGCAGCGCCGGCGTGCGCGAAATCATCTATGGCATGGCGCACCGCGGGCGTTTGAACGTGCTCGCCAATGTGATGGCCAAGCCATACAAAGTAATCTTCCACGAATTTTCGGGCGGCACCGCCAATCCTGAAGATGTCGGCGGTTCGGGCGATGTGAAATATCACCTCGGCACCAGCACCGACCGCGAATTTGACGGGACCAGCGTGCACATGTCGCTGGTGCCCAACCCATCGCACCTTGAAACGGTCAATCCTGTGGTCCTCGGCAAAAGCCGGGCACAGCAGGCGATCCGCGATGATCTGACGCAAAAACAACAGGTTCTGCCGGTTCTGATCCACGGCGATGCGGCCTTTGCCGGCCAAGGCGTGGTGTGGGAGAGCCTGTCTTTGTCGGGTGTGCCGGGTTATGACACGGGCGGCTGCATCCACTTCATCATCAACAACCAGATCGGGTTCACCACCTCGCCCAATTTTGCGCGGTCTTCCCCCTATCCCAGCGATGTTGCGAAAGGGGTCATGGCCCCGATCCTGCACGTCAATGGCGACGATCCCGAAGCGGTGACTTTTGCTTGCAAATTGGCGGTTGAATATCGTCAGCGTTTCGGCCGCGATGTCGTGATCGACATGTGGTGCTATCGCCGGTTTGGCCACAATGAGGGCGACGAGCCCAAATTCACCCAGCCCTTGATGTACGATGTCATCAGCAAGCACCCCAAGGTCAGCCGCGTCTATGAACGCCGTCTGATCGAAGAGGGTGTGATTGATGATGGCCACCGCGATGAGGTTGTGGCCGAATTCGTTGCCCATCTTGAGCAGGAATTTGTCGCGGCCAAAAGCTACAAGGCCAATGAGGCCGATTGGTTTGGCGGCCGCTGGGCCGGTCTTAACAAGCCCGCCGATGATGAAACCGCGCGGCGCAATATCGAAACCGCGATTGAGCCCAAAATGTTCGATTCGCTGGGCCGGGTGCTGACCGAAGTGCCCGAGGATGTGCAAATCCACCGCACACTTGGCCGGGTGCTCAAAGCCAAGGGGCAGATGTTCGAAACCGGCGAAGGTTTTGATTGGGCCAC
>JABSPI010000365.1 GCA_013214365.1 Erythrobacter sp. | reverse complement strand
CGCCCGTCCACCATGCATTTAGTGGCACACAGATCGCGCCGATCGAGGTCGCGGCAAAAAACGCCGCCGCCCATTCCGGCAGATTGCGCATCGCCAGCGCGACCCGGTCGCCTTTGCCAATGGCGCGGCTTTGCAATGCGCGCGCCATGTGCGCAACGGCGCGGTACCACGCCTCATAAGTGACCCGCTCATCCTCATAAATCGTCATCAAACGGTCGCCATGGCCGCGGGCATGATCGGCCAGGTGGCGCAGCGAGCGCGGGGCGTGTTTCCATGTGCGGGTGGGGACCCCTCTGATCGTGCAGGTTTCCATCTCGAAGCGTTCGCCTGGCGCGCACAATTGCGCCTCCACCTGCGCCAGTGATCGCTTGGGCCACCCCTCGGGCTGGGTCCAGAATGCATGCGCTGAGGATTGCTCTTGTGAACTCAAAGATACACCTTCCCAAAACGGTCTGACCTTGCCATCACCGATGACCAGAAAGGCCGCGTTTGGCAAGCAAACTCGGTCAGGGGGAAACGCATTATGACCGAACCATTTTCTTGCAATGATCCGGCCCGGCACGGCTTCGATCGCGACCGGCTCGATGCGATCGGGTCGTTTTTGCAAGACAGCTATATCGACGCTGGCCGCTTGCCGATGACGCAAGTGATCGTCGCACGCGACGGCGATCCTGTCTATTACGATGCGCGCGGCAAAATGGGCGAGGGGCGCCCCCGTCTGCGCGATGATGCGGTGTTCCGGATCGCGTCCATGACCAAACCGATCACCTCGATTGCGTTCATGCAATTGGTTGAGCAATGCAAGGTGGCGTTGGAAGATCCGGTGGTGCGGGTCCTGCCTGAATTTGCTGATCTGAAAATCTATGCGGGCGGCGGCGGCAGCGTGCCGTTTGCACCCGGCGCGCCTGCGCCCACGATGCGGTTTGTCGATCTGCTGACGCATATGTCGGGGCTGACTTATGGTTTGCAGAACCGCACCAATATCGATGCGGTCTATCGCCAGCACAATCTCGATTTCGCGCGCAGCCGGCACAATTCGGATGAATTCATCCGCATTCTGGCGGATCTTCCGCTCGAATTTGCGCCGGGGGCGGGGTGGAATTATTCGGTCGCAACCGATGTGCTGGGCGTGTGTATCGAACGGATCACCGGGATGCGATTGGGCGATTATTTTCGCCAGCACATCTTCGAACCCCTCGGCATGACCGACACCGCTTTCGGGATCGATCCGCAGGCGGGGGATCGTTTGGTCGATGCCTATCAATATGTGCCGGGCAGCGCGCCCCAAATGATCGATGCCGGCCCGACCAGCAAGCTGTGCCAGCCGGGCCGGTTTGACAGCGGCGGGGGCGGGCTGTGCGGGACATTGTCCGATTACCACAGATTTGCGACCATGCTGCTCAATGGCGGGACGCTTGATGGTGCGCGTGTGCTGGCGCCCAAAACCTTGCGCTTGATGCGCACCAATCACCTGCCCGGCGGGGCCGATCTGACCCAATTGTCGAGCAGCCTGTTTTCGGAAAGCAACAATGCGGGCACCGGGTTCGGCCTGGGTTTTGCCATGGTGATTGATCCGGCCCAGACCTTGATGCCGTCAAGCGTGGGCGAATTTTATTGGGGCGGGGCCTATTCGACCGCGTTTTTCGTCGACCCGCTCGAAGGGGTGACCTGCGTGTTCATGACGCAAGTCTACCCCTCGAGCACCTATCCCATTCGGCGACAACTCAAGACCCTGATCTACGCAGCGCTGGAGGACAGCCGGGCGTAAATCGTCGCGGCCCCAAAGGACAGGGCGCAGGCGTGCGGACGGGCTGCGCAATTGCGGTCACACGCCGCGTATGACACAAAGCGGGCATGTTCGGTTTTATCCTCGCGCAATCGCTGGCTCTTGCGGCCACGCCATCCCCTGATCCCCGCGTCTTGGCTGCGCCCCCTCGCCCCCCTGCGCCGCGCGCTTTGACCGCAAACGTGCCCGATGCGGCGCAGTTTGGCGATTGGTCGGTGGCCTGTGATAATATCCGGTATTGCGAAATACTCGCCGCAAGCGCGCGCGTTGAGGGTTGGGTGTTGTATGTCACGCGCAAGGCGCCGGGCACCGCGCAACCAATAGTCAAAGTGCAACGATCATTTGGGGACGGCACACCATCAGCAGCCTATATCGAAATAGATGGGCGGCGCAGCGATTTCGCCATCGACAGTGAGGGCAATCTGATCGGCCCGCCGGCTGCGTTTCTGGCGGCCTTGGCCAAGGCCAATTCAGCGCAGGCGATCGGCAGAGATGGAGAAAGGCTGGGCGCCATACCCGTAGCAGGGGCGAGCGCGGCCTTGCGGTGGATGGACGATCGGCAAAAGCGTGTCGATACGGTCAGCGCGATTGTCGCCAAGGGCACGCGCCCCGCAAATTCCGTGCCGCCGCCGCCGCCTCTGCCCGAAGTGGTGATGCCAGAGATGTCTGACGCTCCGCCCCAACAATTGAGCGCGCAAGCCGTGCGCAACATTCGCGCGATCAGTGATTATTGCGATGATGATCGCGAAATATTCGAAACCCACCGGCTCGATGCAAAGCATACGGTCGGGGTC
>JABSPI010000364.1 GCA_013214365.1 Erythrobacter sp. | reverse complement strand
CGCAGCCTTGGCGCGGTCATGCAACTCCTCTCAGCCAAGCTTGATCGCGCACGCGCCAATGGACCCAATGACGATCTCAGCCGCGGTTCCACCTCCACGGTAGCGCCCGGCTCGGGCCCGCCCAATCCGCCCCCCTATCTGATCGCGGATGAAGGCGTGTTTGCCCCGCTCACCCCGCCAACCCTCACCGCGCCAAGCCTTACCGGGGCCAATCGTCCAACAATCGAGACCCTGCCCGTTTTGAGCCGCGCAACACCCACCACTGCGACCACAATGCGATCTGGTGACCGGGCCAGTTCGGGCGCCTTTACCCCGGGGCGGCGGGCGATGTCGGGAATTTTGCAGGACACATTTGGCACCGCCAATGCGTTTGGATCGCCCCGCGCCAGCGAACAGATCCAGCGCGCCTATAACCAATTGAAAGCCTTCGGCCTATGAGCGCACCTTCCTCCCTGAACAGCCAGCCAAATGCAGCTTTGGCTGGCAAGTTTGCGGGTTTTTCGCTTGCCTCCTGGCGCGGATTGCCCGCCTCTATGGCGCTGCCGTTTGGGATTTTGGCGCTGCTGGTCCTGCTCGTCCTCCCAATCCCGTCGCTGCTGCTTGATATGTTTTTCGTGCTCAATATCGCCATGGCGGTGGCGGTCTTGATGGTTGCGCTCAATGCCCGCACCCCGCTCGATTTCTCGTCCTTTCCAACCGTGTTGTTGTTTGTGACCTTGCTGCGGCTGGCGCTCAATGTCGCCTCGACCCGGATCGTTTTGATGAGCGGGCATGAAGGCGACAATGCCGCAGGCGAAATCATTGCCAGTTTTGGCCAGTTTCTGGTCGGGGGCAATTTTGCCGTGGGCCTGTTTGTGTTTTGTATCTTGTTGATCATCAACATGATCGTGATCACCAAAGGCGCAGGGCGCGTTTCAGAAGTGTCGGCGCGATTTGTGCTCGACGCTTTGCCCGGCAAACAGATGGCGATCGATGCCGATATCGCCGCCGGGCTGATTTCGGCCGACGAAGCGCGCGCGCGCCGCCGCGAAGTGACGGTCGAGGCCGATTTCTACGGTTCGATGGATGGTGCATCCAAATTCGTCAAAGGCGATGCGATTGCCGCGCTGCTGATCCTCGGGGTCAATATCATTGCCGGCTTTGCGCTGGGCATGATCAGCCATGGCCTGTCTGCAGCGCAGGCGGGCGAGGTCTATATCACGCTGGCGGTGGGCGATGCGCTGGTCGCGCAAGTGCCGGCTTTGCTGCTCTCGATTGCGGCCGCCGCGATTGTGACCCGGGTCGCTGATACGCGCGACCTGTCGGGCCAGATCGGCGGGCAATTTGCCGATCCGCGCGGATGGTTGCCGGTCGCCGCCATTCTCGCTGCGATCGGCATGGTTCCCGCTATGCCGCAAATCATCTTTCTGCCCGCCGCCGCGATTGCTGCGGGATTATGGTGGGCGCTGCGTGCACGCGCGGCGCGCGCCGATATTCCCGAACAACCGGTCGAGGAGGCACCCCCCTCGGACCATATCGATATCACCGAAGTCGCCGACCAGACCTTGGTCACGATCGAGCTCGGCTATGGTCTGGTGCATTTGGTCGACGAGGCGAAAGGCGCACCTTTGCTGACCCGGGTGACCGGTATTCGCAAGCAGATGAGCCGCGATCTGGGCTTTGTCCTGCCGCAATTTCGCATTCGCGATTCGCTCGATGCCGGGGCCAATGAATATCGCGTCCTGCTGGGCGGTCTGGCGATTGCCCAAGGCGCGGTGCGTCCGTCCAAAATCCTCGCCATCGACACCGGCGAGGTGCGCACAGGCCATGGCGTGCCGGGCGAGGCAACCCGCGATCCCAGTTTCAATTGCCCGGCCTTGTGGATCGATCAAGCGGTCCGCGATCACGCCATTTCCGAAGGGTTTATGTGCGTTGATGCCGGCACCGTGATCGCCACCCACACCAATCAGGAATTGCTCGCACGCGCGGATCAATTGCTCGGCCCCGAAGAGGTTCAGGCGATGATTGACGATCTCAAGGACCGCGCGCCTGCTTTGATCGATGCGATCCATCCCGACCCGCTCACTCTGGCGGCATTGACGCGCATTTTCCGCGCGCTGATCGCCGATGGGATTGGGCTGGCGCACCCGCAACCGCTGCTCACCAGCCTGGCTCTGGCGCTCCAATCCACACAGGAATTTGATGCGCTGATCGATGCAGTGCGGGCCGATTTGGGGGCGCGATTGGCGGGGCGGATTTGTGGGCCGGGCGAACGGCTCAAAGTGGCCACGCTCGACGCCGCGCTCGAAAGCACGATTTTGGGCGGGATGATCGATCCGGCCACCGGCCAACCTTTGATCGAACCCGATTGCGGGGCGATGATTGTCACCCGCATCAACGAAGCGATCGAACAGGCCGGCGGCCCAATTGCCTTGATCGTTCAGCCCCCCGCACGGCGCGCCCTGGCCAGCCTGCTGCGCCAACGCGCGCAGCAATGCCAAGTGCTCTCGATCCATGAATTGCCCGCCAACCAGGCGGTCGAAGTGGTCGAGGTAATCGGCACCGAGACGCCGGAAATAGCAACATCTCAAGACCCCGCCGCC
>JABSPI010000363.1 GCA_013214365.1 Erythrobacter sp. | reverse complement strand
AATGTCTCGGCCGCTTTGGCCTATTACGGGGTGGGGGGCGATTTTGCATACCCGCTGGCCGCGGCGGTGATGATTGCGATTGGTGGGGCGATTGCCACGTGTACAATTCTGCGCTCGCGCGGCAATCCGTGGTATACGGCGGTGTTTCTATGGGCGCTGACCGCGATTTATTTTCGTGGCGGGCAAGAGGCTTCAAGCATTGCCTTTGCCTGTATCGCGGCAGGCTGTCTGGTGGTCGCTGGCCTGATCGCTGGGCTCAAGGATAAGGAAAATCGCAAGCACTGGTTGGGCGTTTAGGGCTTGTTCTTTTAGTTCCCACGCCTTCTGCGCTGCTAAACCCTTCCTACGCTGACATAGTTGAAGCCGGCTGCGCGCATATCGTCTGGTTCATAGATGTTGCGCAAATCCACCAGAACTGGCGCATTGGCGAGCTTTTTCAGGCGGTCTAGATCGAGCGCTCTGAACGCATCCCATTCGGTCACGATCACGGTGGCATCGGCGTCTTCGATCGCGGCATAGGGACCGCTTGCCATGGTCACTTGCGGCATGAGCGGCTTGGCCAGCTCCATCCCCTCCGGATCATAGGCGGTCACCTCCACCCCGGCATCGGTCAATGTCTGCGCCACCGCGATTGCGGGCGAATCGCGCATATCATCGGTATTGGGCTTGAACGTCAGGCCCAGCAGCGCCGCCTTCTTGCCGCGCGCCGCATCCGCCCCGCCCATCGCCTCGAGCACTTTGCGGCCCATTGCGCGTTTGCGGCGGTCATTGGTTTTGACCACCGCTTCGACAACCCGCGTCGGGCTGTCGTAATCCTCGGCTGTTTTGAGCAAAGCCAGCGTGTCCTTGGGGAAGCAGGATCCGCCGTAGCCCGGGCCTGCATTGAGGAATTTGGGACCGATGCGATTGTCCATCCCGATCCCGCGGCTGACATCCTGAACATTGGCGCCGACCTTTTCACACAGATCGGCCATTTCATTAATGAACGTGATCTTGGTCGCTAAAAAGGCATTGGCGGCATATTTGATCAACTCACTGGTCCGGCGCGAAGTGAACAGGATTGGCGATTGGTTGAGAAACAGCGGGCGATAGACCTCGGCCATGACATCGCGGCCAAAATCATCCTCGGCCCCGATCACGATCCGGTCGGGACGTTTGAAATCGCCGATCGCGGCTCCTTCGCGCAAGAATTCTGGATTTGATACCACTGACACGCGGTGCGTCATATCGCTGTCTTTAAGTATCCGCTCTACCTCGTCGCCGGTTCCTACCGGCACGGTCGATTTGGTCACAATCACCGCGTCATTGGCAAGGCTCTCGCCCACTTCCTTGGCCACGGCATAGACGAAGGACAAATCGGCATGACCATCCCCGCGGCGGCTGGGCGTGCCCACCGCGATAAAGATCGCCGCGGCATCCTTGATCCCCTCCGCCAGCGATGTGGTGAAGGACAGCCGACCAGCCTTCACATTGTTCGCCACCAGCGCATCGAGCCCGGGCTCGTAAATCGGCATGACCCCGTCATGGAGCCGGTCGATCTTGTCCTGATCCTTGTCGATGCACACCACGTCATGCCCGAAATCGGCAAAACACGCACCTGACACAAGGCCGACATAGCCCGAACCCACCATCGCAATCTTCATCGAGGCTCGCCTTCTTTAATGTGTCGGCGCCTGAATAGGGGCGCCATTGGATAGAATCATATCGGCCGTTCGCCGTGGAAAATTTCAATCGAGCCGGTATCATCCTCGCTCGCCTGAATGGTCAGTTTCTTATCCGCCTCCAGCATCAAAGCGGAAAGCACACCTGAGCGAAAAGCGCCAGTGTCGATCCCGATCCGGTTGCCGCAATCCGTTACCTGCTTGAAGATGGTGTGGCCGTGCACCACAACCTTCTCTAGCTCGCCCTCATGGCTCAGGAAACGGTCGCGAATCCACAACAGATCAGAGCGTTTTTGTTCCGAAATCGGGACTTTGGGGTCGATCCCGGCATGAACGAACAGGTAATCACCAGCCTCGATCATATCCTCAAACGAGGCGATGTAATCGCGCTCTGCCTGAGGGATGAGCGTGGGCAGGGCGTTGAACAATTCGTCTAGCGTCATGGCGTTGAAGGCCTGTTTCGACAGGCCATAGGATAAAATTGTCTCGCGCCCACCATGTTTGAGAAAGTGCCGCAGGATTTCGGGCCGCTCAAACGCTCCCAAAAACATCTCTTCGTGATTGCCCGCCAGCACCCGGACCGATCGCTGCTTTTGCCAGGCGCGGGTGCGCGCGACCACGCCCGCACTATGCGGTCCGCGATCAACTAGATCGCCAAGCAGGATGATTTGCGTATCGGCGGCATCGCGCCTCGCATCGTCCGCCTCGATCGCATCGATCAGCGCCTCATACAGGTCAAGCCGGCCGTGAATGTCGCCAATCAAATAATACCGCATCCCTTCGGGCACCACGGCAGGCGGTGGTTGCGGGCGAGATCGAAAGATATTGCGTAGCGCGTTCAACATAAGCAGGCCTAATGTGTTGCCACCGTGCGCCGCGTCCAGTGCAATTGGCACCTTTTGCGACCGATAACGATGACCAAG
>JABSPI010000362.1 GCA_013214365.1 Erythrobacter sp. | reverse complement strand
GCCGCGGTCACCGCCGCCCAGCCGGCCACCTCGCCCAGACCAGCGCCGCTGCGCGGCGTTTGTTTGTCGAGCCAATGCACACTCTCACCGATCGCATCGAGCAGGCGCGGTTTGAGCGCGCCATCGCGCCCCGCAAGCACCAAAGGCGCATGGACCAGCCACGCCAATACCCGCAGACCCACATTCTCAACGCACCATGCCGGCCCCTTGCCCGCACCACGCGGCGATTTGGGATTGGCATCGAGCCACAGGCTGGTGATCCGCTCGGCTATGCCGATGCAATCTTCGCGCGGGGCGCTGGCGGCGAGATCGTCGAGCCAGGTGAAACCGTGGACCGTGCGCTCGAGCCCGGGGCTGAGCCGCACGCTGTTTTCAAATTCGAGCTGGCCGATTGGCTGTTTGACGCCGTGCACCAGAAAATGCCCCGCCCGCAGCGCCATACCGGCCGCGCGGTCGCCCGTGATCGGGCTCTCAACCGTGGCCAAGACCCGGATCGGCGAGGCCCGGCGAAACGGCGCGGCCAAGACATGACCGGGCACGCCCAGCCGGTAGGCGAGCCGGATCATCGCCTCCCCTGCGCGCGCGCGCGGCGCGATCACATCGGTCAAAGCCAGCGCGCGGTCGGCCGGGATCGGCGCGTCATCATCGCCGGGATCTATCGCCTCATCGCCGGGCGCCGTGTCCGCATGCGCCTCGCCCTCAGGGCCGAGCCCAATCGCAGCGGCCTCACCGTCACCTGCGCGCTTTGCCGCTGATTTGGCATTGTCACGCTCGCCCGGCGCATCGGGCGCGGGCGGCATATCGAGCGGGAGTTCTTCAAATTCAGCCTCGAGCGGGTCCTTGCTGAACAGGCTCGCCATCTCAGCTCGCCCCTTTAAGCGCCGCTATATTGGCGGCGTAATGATCAGGACCGCCTTTGAATGTGGCCGATCCCGCGACCAGCACATCGGCGCCGGCCTCGACGCACAATTTGGCCGTGTCGCGGTTCACCCCGCCATCAACTTCGAGGTGGATGTCGCGTCCGGTGCGATCAATCATGGTGCGGATCCGGCGGATTTTATCGAGCTGTGAGGGGATAAAGCTTTGCCCGCCAAAGCCGGGATTGACGCTCATCACCAGCACGAGGTCCACCAAATCCATCAAATTGTCGAGCACTTCGACCGGCGTGCCCGGATTGATCACCGCGCCCGCTTTTTTGCCCAGCGCCCGGATCGCCTGCAGCGTGCGGTGCACATGCGGGCCGGCTTCGGGATGCACCGTGATGATGTCCGCGCCTGCCTCGGCGAAGGCTTCGAGATAGGGATCGACCGGGGAAATCATCAAATGCACATCGAACACTTTGTCCGAATGCGGACGCAGCGCCTTCACCACGTCGGGGCCGATCGTGATATTGGGGACGAAATGGCCGTCCATAACATCGATGTGGATCCAATCAGCGCCCGCGGCATCGACCGCGCGCACTTCTTCGCCAAGCCGGGCGAAATCAGCTGAAAGGATACTGGGTGAGATAAGCGGGGCAGACATGGTTAACGCGCGCCTTATAGGTTTGACCCGCCATACGCGTTAGGCGATTCGTGCAGCAAGCGCGCAAAACCCGCTTTTCCCCGCCCTTTTCTAGCGCCCGCACAGCGCAGCGCGGCAGTTCAGCGTGAATTCAGCCCCGCTGCGCCATTGCCAAGCCATAGTGTTGCGGCCACACAAGCCTTTGCCCTGCGGGTCCGCCGCGCCCCGCACACCCGACCACCCCGACCCAGCCACTCCGACCCAGCCACCCCGGCCCAAACAAATTGGCCCAAACACCGGCGCCCCTCCCACGCCTGCACCGCATAGATTTGCCCACAACCGCTCCACTTCCCCCAGGTTTCACTCTATGGCTTTGAATATGACCCATACCGGCCCATCGACGCCCCCCACCCGGCAAATTGCGCCAGCGACACAAGCGAGCGCGCGCGCCTTTGTGCTGGGCGCGGTGATTGCGGCGGGTTTGGGCGCGAGCCTTGTCGGAGGCATTGGCGCTGCACAAGCCAGCGCGCAGGCCAGCGACAATGGCGATTATCGCAATCTGATCAGCAACAATATGCGCGCCTGTGCGCCGGGGGCGGGGCCCGCCATCCGGGTGACCGTCAACGGGGTTAAAAACGCCTCGGGCAAGGTGCGGGTGCAGGTCTATAACGGGACCAAAGCCGATTGGCTGGAAAGCGGGCGTTGGCTCAACCGGATCGAATTGCCCGCGCGCGAAGGGCGCATGACGGTCTGCCTGCCCGTGCCCAGCAGCGGCGATTACGCGGTCGCAGTGCGCCACGACGTCAATGGCAATAACAAAACCGACATCCGCAGCGATGGCGGCGCGATGTCAAATGACCCCTCGATCAATATCTTCAACCTGGGCAAGCCAGGGGTCAACAAAACCCGGTTTGCAGTGGGCGAAGGGGTCACAGCGATCGCGGTGACGATGAAATATCTGAACTGATCACCAGAGCACAGCGCGCCGTTGCGACATGCGCGCGGCATGCACCGATCGCGCTATTTGCCGCCCCCACCCTCACCGCGCTGCTTGCTGCGATGGCGACGCAGCGCCCACAGCA
>JABSPI010000361.1 GCA_013214365.1 Erythrobacter sp. | reverse complement strand
CACGAGGCGATTTGTTGCGCCACGACGCTGCCCGACATCGGAGCGATCGCCTGCACTCCGACACTGTTTTGGGCAGTGACAGAGGTGATCGACCATTGGCGCAGCAATTCGGCATAGGGGCGAATGGACCACACCCATCCGGCCATGGACGAAGTGCGGTTACGGCTTTGGTGCTGGCTTTTGCCGCCGCCGATTCCATCGCGCCCACCGGTACGCATAAAATCACCAGATCGGCATCGCGCACCGCGGCTTGCGCGGTGTCGCAGACATGGCTGACAAGGCCGCGCTCTTTGGCCCGCGCGCGGGTGTCGGGATCGTGGTCATAGCCGTGCGTAATGAGGCCGGGCGCATGGTCCTGCACCGCCAGACCGATCGATCCACCCAGCAAGCCCAGCCCGATGATCGCGACGTTCTCGATGCTCACAAAGCCTCTCCGCACACTGTGCGCAGCGCCTGAACCACGCGGTCCATATCTTCGCTTTTGCCGATCGTGATGCGCAGCGCGTCGGGCAATCCCTGGCTCGGCAAATGCCGCACCGCATAGCCCGCCTGCGCCACAGCGCTCAGCCCCGCCTCGGCGGTGACATCGCCGGTGAAGCGGACAAGCACGAAATTGGCCTCGCTGGGCACACAGACAAGCCCGTGATTGCCCAGCGCATCGATCGCGGCGACAAACCGGTCGCGCTCTGCGGCATTGTGCACCCGGCTGTTTGTGACAAATGCATCATCACCCAGCGCGGCGATGGCGGCCTCTTGCCCGCTGGCCGTGACGTTGAAGGGGCCGCGGATCCGGTTGAGCACATCGATCAGGCCCGGCGCGCCGGTGGCCCAGCCAATGCGTTCCGCCGCCAGCCCGTAAATCTTTGAAAATGTCCGGGTCACCAACACGTTTTCATATCGCGCCGCCAAATCGAACCCGACCCGTTGAAAAGCGGGATCGAGATATTCGCCATAGGCTTCGTCGAGCACCAGAAGCGTGTCGCTCGGCAGGCCTTGGTGCAGGCGCTCCACCTCTTCAGGGGCAATCCATGTCCCGGTGGGATTGTTGGGATTGGCCAGAAATACCGTGCGCGTGCGCGGCGTCACCGCGCCGAGCAAGGCATCGACATTGGCGGTGAAATCGGTGTCGGGGGCGACCACTGGCTGCGCACCGCAGCGCCGCGCGGCAATATCATAGACCGCAAAGGAATGGCGGCTGAACAGCACTTCGTCGCCGACACCTGCAAAGCCTTGAACCGCCAGATTGAGCAATTCATCCGATCCGGTCCCGCACACAATCCGGTCCGCATCCAATTGGTGCAGATCCGCAATCCTTTCGCGCAAGCGGCGCGCATCGGGATCGGGATAGGTCGCCGCCTCGCCGCGCGCCCGCTCCAGCGCGTCCAGCGCCGCCGCGCTGGTGCCCAGCGGGTTTTCATTGGCTGACAGCTTGGTCAAAACCGTCCCATCGCCCGCGGTTGATTTGCCCGGGACATAGGCGTGGATGCCAAGGATATAGGGTTTGGGTTGTGGTGCTTTGCTCATTGCTTGGGGCGGATACCCATATTCGGCCCGCAAATACACCCCGCAAATACACTCCGCAAATACGCATCAGGCGAAGCGGTGATTGACACAAGCGATGGCTGGCCCCAATTCGCCCATCTGATGACCCATGCCGCGCCCTCTTCAGTATATGCTCTGCCCCGCGCTTTGCCGCTCGATAGCGGGCAAAGTCTTGAGGGCGCGCAGATCGCCTATGAAACCTATGGGCACCTCAATCGCGACAAATCGAACGCGATCCTGATTTGTCATGCGCTGACCGGGGATCAATATGTCGCAAGCGACCATCCGATCACCGGCAAGCCGGGATGGTGGGTACGCATGGTGGGACCGGGCAAGCCGATCGACACCGACCGGTATTTCGTCATCTGTGCCAATGTCATCGGCAGCTGTATGGGCTCCACTGGCCCGGCCAGCATCGCGCCCGACGGCAAGCCCTATGCCATGCGGTTTCCGGTGATCACCATTCGCGACATGGTGCGCGGGACGATCGCGCTGCTCGATGGGCTGGGCATCGAGACGCTCCACGCCGTGGTTGGCGGATCTATGGGCGGGATGCAGACATTGAGCCTTGCGGCCAATTGGCCTGCCCGCGCCCAGCGGTTTTTGGTGATCGCCTCAACCGCGCGCCATTCGGCCCAGAATATCGCCTTTCACGAGGTTGGACGTCAGGCGATCATGGCCGATCCGGCCTGGGCCAAGGGCGACTATTACGCCGATAATGGCAATGGCCCCGAAGCGGGCCTCGCGGTGGCGCGCATGGCCGCGCATATCACCTATCTTTCCGAAGAGGGGCTGACCGAGAAATTTGGCCGCCGCCTGCAGGACCGCGACACCAAAAGCTTTGGCTTTGACGCCGATTTCCAGGTGGAAAGCTATCTGCGCTATCAAGGCACCGGCTTCACCCAAAGGTTTGACGCCAACAGTTATCTGTTCATCACCCGCGCGATGGATTATTTCGACATCGCCGAAGAGCATGGCGGAAAGCTCGCTGATGCCTTTGCCGACACGCATGCACGCTTTTGTCTGGTCAGCTTCGACACCGACTGGCTCTACCCCAC
>JABSPI010000037.1 GCA_013214365.1 Erythrobacter sp. | reverse complement strand
GGTTGATTGTTGCGCACATCAACCGATGACGGGGTGCGTTGGAATACGAACAATTGCTGGGCGGTTTTGGCGAGATGTGGAATACATTGCACACCGGTGGCCCCGGTGCCGATCACCGCCACGCGTTTATCTGACAATTTGTCCAGCGCGGCGCCCTTGGCATCGCCGCCAGTATATTCATAATCCCACCGGCTGGTGTGAAATGACTTACCTTCGAATGTCTCTATTCCCGGTATGCCGGGCAATTTCGCAATATGCAGGGGGCCTGTGCCGATCGCGACATATTTCGCGGTGAATGCATCGCCGCGATTGGTGGTGATGCGCCAAACCTGCGCATTTTCCTGCCACTCAATGCTGGTCACCTCTGTGTGGAACAGGGCCTTGTCATACAGGTCGTAATGGTGCGCGATGCGTTCGCAATGGGCGAGAATTTCCGGCCCGCAGACATATTTTTCGGTTGGCCGGTATCCGGTCTCTTCGAGCAGGGGGAGATAGATCATGGCCGCGGTGTCGCAGCGCGCACCGGGATAACGGTTCCAATACCACGTTCCCCCAACGCCGCCCGCTTTATCGATGAGGCGGAAATCGCTGATGCCGGCCTCTTTCAGCCGTGCCCCCACAACCAGGCCCGACATGCCCGCACCGACAAATGCGAAGGTCACATGGTCGGTGACGGGTTCACGCTCAGTGAACGGTGTGTAGGGGTCGGTCGCAAGTGATGCGAATTTGCCCGAGAGGCGCTGATATTGATCATTACCTTCCGGGCGCAGACGCTTGGCGCGCTCGGCTGCGTATTTCGCTTTGATATCGGCTTTGTCGAGCAGGGTTGTCATTGTGCATGCCTTTTGTCTGGTCCCATGCGCGCAGCTGTCTCGTCATGCCCCTGTGCAAGCCCGCAAGATCGGCTGGGCCGCATAATAAGGAGGCATGGAGACGCGCATCATAAGAGGGTCTCACAGCGAAATAATGCAAGACATTAAAATGTCAAGTTAGGCCCAATGGCAAGGCGATCGGGTGATGATGTGTGCTTAGGCGTTTGCACCAAGATAAGCGGCGATGCACGAGGCGGCATCCTTGATCGCCAATTCGGCAGGCGGGAAGTCCCCTGTCTCCACTTGGGCGGCGTAATCGGCGGCCTGCACCAGCGAAATCATGAAGCAATGGCGCAGGCGAGCATTGATCTTTTCAGGGGCAATGTCGGGCAAGCAGGCGGTCATTTGTTCGCGCAGCCCGATAAAGCTCTTGGCCCCCGCCTCAGCGGTCAACTGCGAGAAATCAAACCGCGGATCGGCGGCAAATTGGAGGCAGAAGCTGACATACATCCGGCCATTTTCTTCAAGGCACGCCTCCATGAAGGGGCCAATCGCTGCCGCCCACAGGTCAATGAGCCGGTCGCCGGGATCGGTCTGTTTGACCTGCTCCAGACGCCGCACTCGCTCCTCTTCGATTTCGCGGAAGCGTTTGGCGAAGACCTCTTTGATCAGGCTTTCAATACTGCCAAAATGATAATGCACCGCGCTGGGATTGCGAGCTCCTGCATCGGTGGTGATCATTTTAACCGATACCGACCCCAGGCCTTTTTCCGCAATCAGCCGCTCTGCTGAGCGCAGCAGCTCGGTTTTGGTATCTTGTCGGGTCGGCCCATCCATCTTGTTCGCCATCTCTTTTACGCGCTGCTCGGCGCTGATACGTGGGTTAGCCGGTTGGCTTATCACTTTTACAGATGAAAGCGCAAACTGCGTTGTGATGCGGGGAGGGGGCGTGTTGGAGGCGCTGCTCACGGATTGTAACCGGAATGTTAGCCGAAACATGACAGACTGTGGCGAGTGTATGACAAATTGGGAGGGGCCATTGTCAACGCATTCTCATTCTGATCTCTTTCCAATATGGACCAAAATGATTCGCGCACATTTTTGAAGAACGCCATCAAACAGACGCTGGAAAACGGGCTGTGCCCGCCTCAGATGGCTGAGCTTGCGGGCGACCCTCGCTCGCTGACTATGCTTGAGAAAAGTGCGTGGTTGCAGCTCCACAATTGGTCCGCAGACGAAGGGTTGCGGCAACAAAACGAGGGCGTTGCTGAATTCAGCCGGCGCAGGCTTGCCGCCTTATTGGCTTCTCTAGAAGAGTAGAAATTTAGGCCCGAGCGGCCGCGGATCAGCGCGCTGCCATACGATCTGCACGCAACTCACCGCGTTCGAGCATTTGCAAAGCCAAACGCGCTAGATGGCGTGATTCTACCCATTGCCCCTCTGCCGTTTCCAAAACCGCGCGATCTGAGCTGCGCATCGCCGCTTCAAACATGGCGCGTGCCTCTTTGCTTCGGCCCTGTCTTGCATATGCAATCCCAAGGTTGATCAGTTTGACCGGATCATTGTCGGCCAAATCATTATTGGCCATCAATTCTTCGATCGCAGCTTCGTCGCGGCCCTCAATCAGCGGGACATAGCCCACATTGGCGGAAGTCGGATTGGCCATTGCCAAAACAGCAGAAGCGCAAGCAAGCAACATTGATCATCTCCCAGTTACATGGACAGACTATAAAAAATAATCTGAACTGCAACGAAACTGTAGCAATGTCACAAAAGTGACATATGGGAAAAAGAATGCACTAAAATCAATGCAGTGTGGGTTTTCAAATTGAGATGATCCAACAAATTCGCCTGTCCCAATTGTCGCAATAGAGACTTATTATGTCTTGTGACAATTTCGCGATGATCTGAGCATTTGAGACCACAAAGAGTCACGCACCAACCCTAGCGGAATCGCAGCACGCCGGTGGCGTCGCTTCATTTGGCTAATTCGTTTCACCTAGGGGACCGTTCGTCGTGAAATCTCTCAATCGCACTCTTATTATGGGCGCAAGCCTGATCGCTCTTGCCGGCTGCGGCGCTGATGAAATCGTATCGCCGGGAACTGGCGGCAATATCATCATCAATAATCCATCGCCCACGCCTACTCCAACGCCCACACCCACACCCACGGAAACAGCAGTGGCGGCCACAGATTGCCCCTTTATTGCGGATCCGCAGGGTCTTACTGACCGCGGTACGATCTCTGGCCCGACCGGTTCCTATCGCCTTTGCCAGCTGCCCGCGCGGTTCAATCGCTCGTCGCAATTGCAATTTACCGCATCGGATTCGGCGGTCATCTATTTGATCGATGGTCAGGTTGATGTGGGCTCCGATGGCGGCCCAACCGCTGATGCGTCGGATGGCCTTGAAGACACCAATGTGGTCCTGACGATTGAGGCGGGCGTTATCCTTGCTGGCCTTGATGCCTCTTATCTCAACGTCAATCGTGGCAACCAGATCGAGGCCAACGGCACCACTGCGCGCCCGATCATTTTCACCAGTCAGCAAAATATTCGCGGAGAGAACACCGACGATTCCTCGGGCGATTGGGGCGGGCTTATCCTCAACGGGCGGGCGCCTATCACTGACTGCCTTTCCAACACCGCCACGCCCGGCTCTGCCGATTGTGAGCGCGAAGTCGAAGGGACCACAACCCCGCCGCGCTATGGCGGTAATGATCCGACCGACAATTCGGGTGTGATCCGCAATGTCCAGCTGCGGTATTCGGGCACTGTTCTGGCCAATGGTGACGAGCTTCAGGCTTTGACCACTGGCGGCGTAGGCTCGCAGACCGTTTTTGAGAACATTATGTCCTTCAACAGCGCAGATGACGGCGTCGAATTCTTCGGTGGTGAGGTCAATATCAAGGGCCTCGTGGTTGTCGGCGCAGAGGACGATTCGATCGACACAGACACCGGCGTGAAGGCCAATCTGCAATATGTGGTTGCGGTCCAGCGCCCCAATATCGGCGACACAATCATCGAGGCGGACAGCAACAACACGCTGGTCGACAACACACCGCGCCAAAACACCCAGGTCTCGAACGCTGTTTTCATCCAGCGTAAAAATGACGACCAGGTCGTGCGCATTCGTGGTGGGGCCGATTATTCGATCTTCAACACGGTCATCTTCGACAATTCGTCCAATGGCACGCCATGCCTGCGGATTGATCTGCCCGAAACCGTGCGTGATGCCGATGCTGGCCTCGACGATGTCGGCCCGCCGCGGTTTGAATCGGTTGCGCTCGATTGTGCCACCGCGTTCCGTGATGGCAGCGGAGGCGTCACCGCCGCACAAGCCCAAGCGATCTTCGAGAGCGGATCCAACAATCTGATCAACTTCACCAACACGTTTTCGGGGACCTATATCAACGGGTCTAATGAAGATGCTGTGGCGGCGTTTGATCCAAGCACCATCGCCAGCTTCTTTGAAAATGCCGGTTATGTGGGTGCGGTTCAATCGGGTGACACCCGGTTTGAGGGTTGGACCTGCGATTCAAGCACGATTGAATTTGGCAACAATTCAGGTGCTTGCACCTCGCTGCCTTTCTACGAGTAATCGCTTTGCTTTTGGGGCCCGCGCCATCCGGTGCCGGGCCCCACAATGCGTTGTTTGAAATAGAGAATTCAGGACTCCAAGAAAGGGTCTTCAGATATGAAAACTGGCAAGCAGTTCGCGGGTCTGCTCCTGCTTTCGACCGCTCTTACTTTTCCAATCTCTGCCTTGGCTCAGGACGCACAGCCGGCGGATACAAGTGGATCGCAAGCAGAGCAGGACGACCCTGAAAGTGGTGAATTGGAGGCTCCGGATATTTCGGTGCCGGGCGGTGGGATCATCGTGACCGGGCGCCGCAACCGCGATGTCACACGCAGTTCGACACAGGTCGTCTCTGTCCTGTCGCAAGAACAGATCGCCTTAACAGGTGAGGGCGATATTGCCGGCGCTCTGGGACGCACGGCCGGTCTTTCTGTGGTCGGTAATGGCAATGTTTTCGTGCGCGGGCTTGGCGATCGGTATTCGCTTGCTCTGCTTAATGGTTTGCCGCTTCCCTCCCCCCAGCCGCTCAGCCGTGTGGTTCCGCTCGATATCTTCCCGACCAATATCATTGCCTCATCTTTGGTCCAGAAAAGCTATTCAGCGAATTTCCCCGGTGAATTTGGCGGCGGTGTGATCAACCTCACGACCCGTTCTGTCCCGGAGGAAAGCTTCCTCGATATCAGCCTGAGTGTAAGCGGCGATACGGAGACCACGTTCAGCAACAGCCTGGCTTATTATGGTTCCGATCTGGACTGGACCGGCTTTGACAATGGCACCCGCGATGTGCCCCCCGCTTTGCAAGCATTCCTCGATAGCGGCCGGCGCATTGGTGATCTTTCCTTGGAAGAACAAGGCGAGATCGTCATGCAGTTTGGCGATCCCAACCTTATCCTTGCGCAGGAAATCGGCGACACACGGCCCAATTTTTCTGGCGGTGTGACCGCGGGAACGGCAATTGATGTCGGGGCGGATGGCCGGCTTGGGATTATTGCCACGGCTTCGCTCGATAATTCCATTCGGACTAAGGTCGTCACGTCCCAAAACCCGTTCACCACTGACCTTCAGCTTGACCGGGATTCGCGCAATTTCGTGACGGATAACCGGGTTCTGGCCAATGCCATGCTGGGATTTGGTCTCGAGATCGCAGATCATAGCTTTCGCTGGACCAATCTGTTCATCCGCGACACGCTCAAACAAACCGGACTGGGCTTTGGCGAACTGTTGCTCGACGAGGACAGCGTAATCACGCAAAACACCGGCTGGTATGAGCGGCAATTGCTCGACACGCAGGTCGTTGGCGAAATGCAGTTTGGCGATCTGTCGCTGGATTTGCGTGGCGGCTATGCGCAAACCCAGCGCGAGGCGCCGTATGAATACGAATTTGTCTATGTCCGCACCAATCAGGATAACCAGGAGACCGGTGATATCTTCATCAACCTTCTGGATCGCCAGCGCGGCAGTGGGTCGGTTGCATTTTCCAAGCTTAAAGAAGACCTGATCTATTTGGGGGCTGATGCGAGCTATCCGGTGTCGGACTGGCTGAGCGCTACAATCGGTTATGCATACACCGATACGCAGCGCGATTCAGAGCGCCGTTTGTTCCTGATCGATGGCAATAACATCCCACCTGCGGTTGGCGCGCTGCGCCCCGATCTGTTGCTTGGCGATGCGGTCATTGATTTTTACAATATTGGATTGAGCGAACCGACCCAGACCGACCCGGCCTTCCGCGCCGATCTCGAGATTCAAGCCGGTTACATCAAAGCCAATATTGTGCCCGCTTTCGGGATCAGTCTGGACGTGGGTGTGCGTTATGAAGACGCCTCGCAAACGGTGAGAACCGTCGCCCGGTTTGAAAACCCGTTCGTGTCCTTGGCGACCACCTCGCTTGATAATGATTACTTCTTGCCGGGTGCGACATTGACCTGGGAAGTGACCGATGCCCTGCAATTGCGGGCCAGCGCCTCGCAAACGATTGCGCGCCCGCAATTTCGCGAATTGATCTTTCAGCCTTACACCGATCCCGAGAACCAGCGCCAATATATCGGCAATCCGGCTCTGATCGATTCCGAGCTGTTCAATGGCGAAGTGCGTGCCGAATATTATTTCGGCAAAGGCAATCGGGTTTCGCTTGCCGGCTTTTATAAGGATATCGAAAACCCGATTGAACCTTATGTGTCGATTGGGGCGGATACGAGTTTCACGACCCGTTTCGCCAACGCTCCCAAGGCGCAATTGTACGGCAGCGAGGTTGAATTCCAGTGGACGCAGCCTTTGTTTGATTGGGGCGCGACCGGATGGCTGGAAAGCAAGGACGTGTTCTTGGGTGTCAACTACACCTACACACAGTCAGAGCTGAAAGTTGCTGAGGGCGATACAACCCGCCTGTTTGTGCCGGGCGTTGGCCCGATCGAAAACGATGCGGACCTGTTCTTCAACAATGGCGATCCGCTAACCGGACAGTCAGATCACCTGCTCAACGTGCAATTTGGCCTCGACGATCAAGACAGGCTTCAACAGCTCACCTTCCTCGTGAGCTATGCCAGCAAGCGGGTGACCCGGCGCGGCACGGCAGGTTTGCCCGACATCGTCGAGGATCCAGGCCTGTCGTTTGATGTGGTCGCCCGCCAAGAGATCAATCTGTTCTCGGTTCCGCTTGAGCTGAAAGCGCAGGCGCGCAACATATTTGGCCGCGGCAATTCCGAGTTCCAGCAGGTTGAAGACAACCGTATTGAGATCAATACATACGATGTTGGAACATCGTTCTCGCTGGGTGTTACCGCCAAATTCTAAGTTGATGGTTGCCCGGGTGTCGTTCCCGGGCAACCACCAGAAACGCTATCAAAGCCTAGATTTCGAACACGTAACCTTTTGAGCGCACAGTGCGGAACGGATTTCCTCCGCCAGCGCTCGAAATGGCTTTGCGCAGCCGTTTGACCCACACATCAACCGTGCGCTCATCGATCTGCTCTTCGCTTTTTCCAAGGCCGATAATGATCTCTTCGCGGGTGAGGGTGCGGTTGGCATTCTCCGCAAGAAACCGCAGCAAACGGATCTGATCGGGCGTCACATCGATAGGATTGTCGCCCCAAAATGTGCGGTAAGACGACAGGTTTATCCTGAGCGGCCCAAACTCCAGATTGTCGGAAACATATTGCGTTGTCATCGACGGATTGAGCGCAAGGATACGGTCGAGAACGCCGCGCCGATCGATCGGGCCGACGACGTAATCGTCTGCGCCTGCATCGAGTGCGCGTTTGCGATTGGCAATATTGCCGTCTTCTAAAATCATCGTGATATGCGCGCTGGCTGTCTTGGTGCCCGCCCGCATGCGCCGGCACAGTTCCAGCCCCGCCATGTCGTCGAGAACCCAGTCAATGAAAATCCAGATCGAACCATCGAGGATTTGGCTTGGGCCATGCGACCTTATCTTGGTGAAAACAAATTCGCTTTCACCATGTGAAAAGGTTTCAAATTCGTCTGCGTCGCGGTGAGTGAGCAGAATGTTGATTTTTGACATGCAATTTTGCCTCGGTTTACGAGGCTTTTCTGCCGATCTTATGTGACGGAGCTATGACGAGTGTGATGGCAATTTTGGGGCAATTTTCCCCTCGATTTCGCCGCATCTGCACGCGAACAACAATTACCCTCTAGTGTCCTGACCCATGGATGGTATCTCTCTGGTTGAGAGAGGATTTTTGCATGATAACCAGCGCGGACGAATATCCGTTCCATCAAACCCCCGACCCGATCGCTTTTGCGGGCACCGACCGCAATTTTTACGACCGGTTCTTCTTCAACGGGTACAATCGCGACGGTTCGGTGTTTTTCGCAATTGCCTTTGGCCTCTACCCTCAATTGGGCATTATGGATGGCGCGGTGTCCGTTTTGAAAGACGGCAAGCAGCACAATGTGCGCGTGTCGCGCCGCATGGATGGTGACCGCGCGGATCTTGCGGTTGGACCGCTGCAGATCACGATTGGCAAACCACTGATCAGCTCGCGCATTGTGCTGGGCGATAATGATGGCGGTGTTTCGCTCGACCTGACTTTCACTGCGCGCCATGCACCGGTTGAGGAGCCGCGGTTTACCCGGCGCATCGGCACGCGCGGTTTTATGGATTATTCGCGCCTGACCCAGAATGTCAGCTGGTCAGGCACGATCACCTGCGAGGGTGAGACCATCGCCGTATCCGATCACGAATTTCGCGGCACGCGCGACCGCAGCTGGGGGATCCGTCCCGTGGGAACGCCCGATTCCCAGCCCCCGGCCAAAGGCAATCTGGCGCAGTTTTTCTGGCTTTGGACGCCGTGCAATTTTGATGATGCGGTGGCGTTTTCGCACACCAATGACGACGAATTTGGCCGTCCATGGAACCGCCGCGGCGGGGTGACTTTGCTGGGCGAGGAGGCGCACGAGTTTGAGGATGTGTCCTATGATTACAGCTGGGAGAAGGGCACGCGCCGGATCGCAGGCCTGACCGCCCGGCTCGAGGGGGAGGGGGGCAATGCGACCCTGACCTTCACGCCGGAGCGGTATTTTTACATGTCAGGCCTCGGCTACATGCATCCCGAATGGGGCCATGGCCGCGATCAGGGTGATGAACGCTTTGGCTATGACGTCTATCAAATCAGCGACTGTAGCCCTGCCAATCCGCTCTATTTGCATGTCCAGGTCTTGTCGCAGGTGCGATTGGATGTTGCCGGGCAAACGCATCATGGCATGGGGGTGATGGAACAATTGTTCGTCGGGCCCCATGCGCCCAGCGGCATGGGAGAGGGGCTGTCGGTCAATGAGTGATCCTGCAATTGATCTGGCTTGGATCGCAGCATGTTTTGGGCGCGATCCCCACACGCTTGAGGCGGCCGAGTGGAACGCAATCGGCACCGGACAGGTCGCGGCCAGTTATCGCGGCAAATTGCATTGGCATGATGATGCGCAAAGCGGCGATGGTGACCTCCCGGCCACGATCGTGGTCAAGGCGCCAAGCGAAAACCCGGTCAGCCGATCGGTCGGACATTCCATGCATCTCTATGCGCGCGAATTGCACTGGTATGGAACTTTGCGGGGCCGCTCCAAGATCAATTGTCCGGCGAGCTTCGGTCAACGCTTCAACCCGCAGGACAGCGATTTTCTGCTTGGCTTGGCCGATTGCGTGGGGGCGAGCCAAGGCGACCAAATCAATGGCGCAAAGGCGGATGATGTCGCCGCTGCGATCACCGAGCTTGCCCATCTGCACGCCGCATTTTTCAACGATCCCGCGATTGCCAGCGATCCGCTAACCCAAAGAAATCTCGACAGCGCCCGTCAGAGCGCCGCAATGTACGCGCAGTTTTGGCC
>JABSPI010000360.1 GCA_013214365.1 Erythrobacter sp. | reverse complement strand
CCCGCACGGGGTCGATGTGACCGTGATCGAGCCGGGCGGATATCCGACCAATATCTGGCGCAATGCCAATACCAACAGCCTGGCCTTGCTCGAACGGGCCGATGCGGTGCACACCGATGGCTATGCCGCGCTGATCGCGCAGCTCGGCCAGCGCACCGGTGGCGGCACCACCGACCCGATGGATGTGCCGCGCGCTATGGCCAAAGTGATCGCCATGCCCGCCGGAACGCGGCCTTTACGCAAGGCCGTCCATCCCGGCACCAAACCGCAATTGCCCATCAACGCATTGACTGCCGAGGTTCAGGGCGGGTGGTTGGGCCAAACGCCCTATGGCCCGTGGATCAAGGCGGTGCACGGCGCCTGAACCGTCCCGGCCCCGGCTGAAGGGCGCCAGAGGCGTTAACCCCTCGCTCCTTGGCCTGAGCCAATATGACACACGGTATTTTCCCGCTGGTGACGACCGGCATCAGGGGCGCTAGACCGGTCATAAATCTGGTCCATCAGGAACAGTCTTCAGGGCGCCCCGCATGCACAATGCCGGGCGCCCCTCCCGTTTTGGGGGCATTTTCACCGAGCGGCGGCCCGTGCACCGAATGCAAAGTGCGGCTGGCTCTGGTCAATCGCCACGCGCGGCGCTAAGGCGCTCAACTTCCAGTTTGCTATCACGAAAGACTACCCATGGGTTTCCGTTGCGGGATTGTGGGACTGCCCAATGTTGGCAAGTCCACTTTGTTCAATGCTCTCACCGAAACGCAGGCCGCGCAGGCCGCGAATTATCCCTTTTGCACGATCGAGCCCAATGTCGGTCAGGTCGCCGTTCCCGATGACCGCCTCGACAAGATTGCGGCCATCGCCAAGAGCGCCAAGGTCGTCGCCACCCAATTGGGTTTTGTCGATATTGCCGGCCTCGTCAAAGGGGCCAGCGCAGGCGAGGGATTGGGCAACCAATTCCTTGGCAATATCCGCGAAGTCGATGCGATTGTGCATGTGCTGCGCTGTTTCGAGGATGACGACATTCAACACGTCTCCAACAAGGTCGACCCGATCGCCGATGCCGAAGTGGTCGAAACCGAGTTGATGCTGGCCGATTTGGAAAGCCTCGAAAAACGCGTCTCCAATGCCGCCAAACGCGCCACCGCTGGCGATAAAGAGGCCAAAATCCTCGCCAGCGTTCTGGGTCAGGCGCTCGACCTGTTGAAAGACGGCAAGCCTGCCCGGCTGGTCGAACCCAAGGATGATGAGGAGGCCAAGGCCTTCGCACAGGCGCAATTGCTGACCGCGAAACCGGTTTTGTATGTGTGCAATGTCGCCGAGGATGAAGCGGGCGAAGGCAATGCGCTGTCACAAAAAGTGTTTGAAAAGGCGCAAAGCGAAGGCGCGCAAGCGGTCGTGGTCTCGGCCGCGATCGAGGCCGAATTGATCGCCATGCCCGAGGACGAACGCGGCGAATATCTCGAAGCGCTCGGCCTGTCGGAAAGCGGGCTGGCGCGGGTCATTCGCGCCGGATACCGTTTGCTCGGCCTCAACACCTTCTTCACCGCCGGCCCCAAAGAGGCGCGCGCATGGACCTTTCCCGCAGGCGCCAAAGCGCCGCAAGCCGCGGGCGAGATCCACACCGATTTTGAAAAGGGTTTCATCCGCGCCGAGACGATCGCCTATGACGATTACATCGCTCTGAACGGCGAGGCCGGCGCCAAGGAAGCGGGCAAAATGCGGCAGGAAGGCAAGGATTACGACGTGCAGGACGGCGATGTGATGCTGTTCAAATTCAACGTCTGATCCGCGTGCGCCTTTAAGGCGCATCCGGCTGCGCCTTTAAGGATTGCCCAGATTATGTGAGCAAGGCTAGACTTGGGCCCCGGGCTGAACAGGAGCGGTGGGCGCATGCGAATACTGGCCTTTGTGATTTTCATACCGCTGCAATTGATCTGGTTGCCGATCACTTTGCTGGCGGCGATCTATGTCGCCATTCGTCAATTGGGTGTCAGCCGCCGGCTGGGCGTGTCGCAAACCGCGATTGAAATCATCAATGGCCGCTGGACGATGGATTGGTTTGGCCTGCGCGAGGATATCGCTGCGCGCCGGCTCGCCGCCGCTTTGCCCAACACCTCGGTTATCGGATTGTGGCTGTGCCTGTTGCCGCTCTGGATCGGCTCGCGCATTGCGGGCGGGCCATTTCTCTACCCCACCCTGCCCGATCCGGCTGAGGCGCAATATGCCAATCTGGTCCCCTCGCGCACCGTTGTGTTTGACGCGGTGATCGCCGCCCATCTGGAGGATTGCGAACAATTTGTGGTGCTGGGCGCGGGGTTGGACACGCGCGCTTATGGCCCGATCAAACACAGCGCGCTTGCCATTTTCGAATGCGATCAAGCCCGCGATCAGGCGCACAAAAGACGCTATCTCGATAAGGCCGGGATCGATGCCAGCCACGTCCATTTCGTCACTCTCGATTTTGCGCAGGAAAATTGGATTACGGCGCTGCTCGACAGCGATTATGACCCCGCCAAACGCACCATTTTCCTATGGGAGGGGGTGACCCTCTACCTCGCCCGCCAATCGGTGGAGCACACGCTCGGCCTGCTCAAAGCCAACAGCGCA
>JABSPI010000359.1 GCA_013214365.1 Erythrobacter sp. | reverse complement strand
CAGCATCAAGTCACAGGGTTGGCAAGTGTATTTTTGAACCTTCAAAGCAGTCACGCATACGGAAGAGTAGTTTCTGATCCCATAGAAGGAGCACCGTACAATGAGAGACCGCTCTTAGTTCTAAGGAACGCAGCAGGCGCGTAAATTGCCCAATGCTAGTACCCTACATTCTTAATTGAGTGATACTATTACGCATAAGCAACTTTACACACTACAATATTAACACAACACACTTTATTCTGTCATGCATAATTTAATCTATGCAGTACATCCTTGTTCGTTGTAGTAAGTTGACGCTATGACTCATTCATTTGATGATTATCTGATACTGAGGCAGTGACAAGCTGTAACGGTTGAGTATAAAAATGACGAGTGTCTGGCATTGCCGCTCGCTTCGGTGAGCTTGGCAAGTTGCCGACGCTTTGTGTGCTCAATTGGAATGCGGTGAGTTTAAGCAACTCAGAACCTTTGGACGGGGTTAGCTTTACGCTTTCCCTTTTCGAGTATCTGAATTTCAAGTGGAGGGCAAGTCTGGTGCCAGCAGCCGCGGTAATACCAGCTCCACAGGCCTATACAATCATTGTTGCGGTTAAGAGGCTCGTAGTTGGATTGAACTAATCAATTGTTGAATAACTTGACTATACATTAGGCGATGCTTTTGATCGTGTTTAAGCGCGCGCATTACACACACACTTTCTTCCCCCCTCTTTATGCGTGTTGCACTCATGTGTTAAAGCAGATGTGTTTTGTTATCTCAGCTTTTGTGACGTTGCGTGATATAGGATTGTCATATGATGCTCAATAAGTTGTTGTTGCCTCGAGGGCGGCGGCGGCGGCTATGCGAGTTGATGGTGGTTCTTAACTCACGTACTCGACACTGTTTAGGTATCGTGATACATTGCAGTATGCAGTACACTCATTATCCCTGCCCGGATAGTACATACGTTGCTTTGTTGACCTTTACGCTCACAGTTGATCACTCACAATTTATTCAACACTTCAACACTGTGAACAAATCAGAGTGTATCAAACATGTCGTTTTTTGAATGTGCATTGAATGTCTTATCATGGGATGTTGCCTTTGCACTATCATAAATACGCTTCGTATTTGTGAATCCACACCGATACACACACACACACTTTCTTCCCCCCTTCGTGTGCTGTCAACGTGGTTTTACTTAATTGTTTGGTCTCGATTGAGAGTGTGCACTTCGGTGTATTGCTTTCATGCACAGATCGGCAAGTTGTCGCGTAGAACGACGTGAGTTCTTAAAGCAGTTTAAATGTCGATGGGGATAGTTGGAGTCAACAGTACTGTCGGGCGAGCGGTGAAATGCATTGACCCTGGCAAGACTACCAAAAGCGAAAGCAGTTGGCTAGGCTATACTCTTTGTGATTTGATTTTGTAACGCCTTTACCAGTGTTTTACTGTTACCTACAGCACCTTGAGTTGAGTGATGTCTTCTCATAACCGCATACGGGTTTCATGTTCTTCGCCGAACTTAAGTACTACATTGTGCACATGGGCAAAACAGGTCTTATCATCTTTTGCACGTACTTTCTAAACGCTGCATTGATATGAATCATTCCTCACACACTCTCTTCCCCCGATTCACTTTCATTGCGGTGTGCACGAAGGTACAATTTGAAGAATCGCACAGATTACGCTCTTCACGGAGTGTTTGAAGTGTGTGCATTCAATGCAACTCTTTTTGAATCACAAATCACCCACAACGTGTGCATTTACGCGCGCTCTTCGGAGTGTAAATATTTGTCACTGCGTGTTGATGCGTGTGAAAAGAAGAGCAAATATATATATATATGCGCGCGCGCATTTTATGCTTCGGCGTAAGTGTGTGTGTGTGTGTGTGTGTATTGATGAGGTGATACCATCCTGAATCTGTGCATTGGCGTGAACGATCATCTAACACTTAACAATGAAGAACGAAGGTTGGGGGATCAAAGAGGATCAGATACCCTCGTCGTCCCATTTGTTACAGCAAACGATGGACTCTCAATTGCAATTGTTAAATTACAATCAGTAATTGAATCTATGTACCCTCCAACCTGCAAATTATAACCTGGCTTGAGCTCGTATTCTCTATCTCTTAACGGAATAGATCTTACGCTCGCCTAACATTTTAATACGTACGGTCTCGATGGACATTACCTTACAATCTGAGTAATCTTTTTTTGCGTGTAAGCTTTTACATGTCTGGTTCTTTATGTAATAAAGCTTAGCTTTATAGCTGGCTCTTTACATGGCCTTACATGGCGTGCACTTGATTTTCGGAGCTTTGCGCTCAATTCTGGTGAGATGTAAGCACTTATGTTCGACTGCCACCGTAGCTTTTAACCTTTTAGTCTAACTAAATAGGCTTTATCTGCCTTTCGTGTGATGCATGTCGTAACAATCTTTAGTGTGAAGCACGTGTTAGGCACGCGCTTACTGCAGAAATGTCTGAGACATTCTCCTCCGGGGGTAGTATGCACGCAAGTGTGAAACTTGAAGGAATTGACGGAAGGGCACCACAAGAACGCGTGGAGCATGTGGCTTAATTTGACTCAACGCGGGGAATCTTACCGGGTCCGGACACACTGAGGATTGACAGGCAAATCTAATAGAATCT
>JABSPI010000358.1 GCA_013214365.1 Erythrobacter sp. | reverse complement strand
CGCACGAATACACCGCCGCTTTTGCCGCGGCCGGTTTGCCCGATGGGGTGTTTCAATCGGTGTTCCTAACTCATGAGAGCACCGCGCAATTGGTGGGCGATGCGCGGGTTGATTATGTCGCCTTCACCGGATCGGTGGGCGGGGGTGAGGCTATTGTGCGCGCGCTTGGTGGGCGCTTTATCGCCGCCGGGCTTGAACTGGGCGGCAAAGATCCCGCTTTCATCCGCGCTGATGCCGATCTGCCTGCAATGATTGATGATGTGGCCGACGGCGCCTTTTTCAACAGCGGCCAATCCTGCTGCGCGGTGGAGCGGATCTATGCCCATGAAAGCGTGTTCGCAAAGGTGGTCGACGGCATTGCCGATTATGCCCGCACGCTGGTTTTGGGCGATCCGCTCGACCCCGCCACCACATTGGGCCCAATGGCCAGCGCCAAGGGCGCGGACATGGTGCGCGAACATATTCGCGCCGCTGTATCAGCGGGCGCGCAGGCGCATTTGGAGATCGATGAAAATTGGGGCAGCCCCTATCTCAAGCCGCAGGTTCTCACCCGGGTCGACCACACTATGGCGGTGATGAGCGAGGAGAGTTTTGGCCCGGTGGCCGCGATCATGCCGGTTACGGACGATGCAGAAGCGATCAGGTTGATGAATGACAGCGAATTTGGCCTGACCGCCTCGATCTGGACCCGCGACGTGGCCGCGGCGCGCAAGATCGGCGATGCGTTGGAGACGGGCACTGTGTTCCTCAATCGCTGCGATTATCTTGATCCGGCGCTGGCATGGACCGGGGTCAAGAATTCGGGGCGCGGCTGCACTTTGTCGGTGATCGGCTATGAGCAGCTCACCCGCCCCAAATCGTTTCATTTCAAACTGCCCGAGGGCAAGTGAGGCTAGAGATGCGAGCATGAGCGACACAGTCTATGAACAGATCGGGGTCGAACGCCTAACCGGCGCGATGGGCGCGGTGATCAGCGGGGTCGATCTGGCGCAGGAATTGAGCGCGGCGCAATTTGCCGAAATTCGCAGCGCTCTGTTCGAGTTTGGCGCGATCTGTTTTCGCGATCAAAAGCTCGATTTCGCCCAGCACGCCGCCTTTGCCCGGCGGTTCGGGACGCTCGAAGTGCACCCGATTGTCAACGGTATGGAAGACCATCCCGAAATCATCAAAATGCACAAACCCGCAGGCCAAGCCGCGACCTTCGGGACCGATTGGCACACCGACAATTCCTTTTTTGAAAAGCCCAGCCTCGGCTCGATCCTCTATTCTGAAATCGTGCCCCCTGTGGGCGGGGATACGCTGTTTTCGAACCAGCAGCTGGCCTATGAAAAGCTTTCTGACGGGCTCAAACGCACGCTGGAAGGGATGGTCGCCATCCACAGCGCGCAAGAGGCCTACACCTCGCCCAGCGCGCTCGAAAAATATGACAGCGACGGGCCGATCTCCTACCGGCGCAGCGACATCATCCACCAAACGGTCGAACATCCGGTCGTGATCCAACATCCGGTCACCGGTAAAAAGGCGCTCTACGTCAATTCCTATTTCACTCGCCAATTCAAAGGGTGGAGCGAGGCCGAAAGCCGCCCCTTGATCGAATATCTGTGCGACCACGGTGTGCGGGTCGATTTTCAATGCCGGATGCGCTGGGAAGCGGGGATGGTGGCGATGTGGGACAATCGCATCGTGCAGCACGCCGCGCTGAACGATTACGAGGCCTATGAGCGGTTGATCTATCGCATCACGGTCAATGGCGACGCGTTGCAATAGGGGCGCCGGATATGCCGCGGATCCTTGTCATTGACGGGTATGATGATCCCGGAATTGCCTTCCTCGCGAATGCGGGGGCAAGTCCTGCGGGCGAGCTCTATGCCCGTTTGCTGACCCGTTTGCGGCCCGGTTGCGAGGTCGACATCGCGCAAATTTCTCGCCGCGAACCGGTCGCGGTCACGCCGGGCGATTATGATGGGCTGTGTTGGACCGGATCGAACATGTTCTTTTCCGCCAGCAATGCGATCGTCCAGCGTCATATCGATCTGTGCGCTGAGGCATTTGCCGCCGGCGTCCCGCAATTCGGCAGCTGTTGGGCGGCGCAATTGGCCGCGGTCACCGCCGGCGGCGAGGTCGATGCCAATCCCAAGGGGCGCGAATTTGGTCTGGCGCGCAAGATCACGCTGAGCGAAGCGGGCCGCGCGCATCCGATGTATCGCGGCAAACCGGATGTGTTTGACGGGTTCACATCGCACGGCGACATCATCACCCGCCTGCCCGATGGGGCGCAGTGGCTGGCTGGCAATGCCTTCACCCCGGTTCAGGCGCTCGCGCTGAGCTATTCAGGGGGCGATTTCTGGGCGGTGCAATATCACCCCGAATTCGATTTTCACGAAATCGCCGGGCTGGCCCATGGCCGCCGCGATGCCTTGATCGCGCAAGGGATATTTCACGATCACGATCAGGCCGGGCAATTCGTCGACGAAATGCGCGCGCTGGACACGGATCCTTCGCGGACCGATCTGGCGTGGAAATATGGCGCCGATGATGATGTCATGGACCCCTGTATAAAGACCCGCGAAGTGCAAAACTGGCTGGACTATTTTTTCAATGACTAAGCCCACAAGCCTCGATCAGGCGATCGA
>JABSPI010000357.1 GCA_013214365.1 Erythrobacter sp. | reverse complement strand
GATGGCGGCTTTGGTGGCGGCGCGGTCGATGCCATGGTCGTAATGGAAGAATTTGGCAAAGGCCTCGTGGTCGAGCCATTCGTTCCCACGGTTGTGTGCGCCGGCGGCTTTCTCAAACAAGCCGGGACCGCTGCGCAAAAGGAAGAGCATATTGGCGGCATCGTCGATGGCAGCCGGATCTTCGCTTTTGCTTATGCCGAACCGCGCGGGCGTTATGATCTCGCCGACCTTGAAACCACTGCTAAGAAGCAGGGCGATGCCTATGTTCTCAACGGCCACAAAGCCGTTGTGATCGGGGCGCCGTGGGCAAGCCACCTGATTGTCACTGCACGCACTGGCGGCGATCGCCGCGATGCCGAAGGCGTCTCGGTCTTCGTAGTCGACAAGACGACCGCTGGTGTGGTGACGCGCGATTACGCCACGGTCGATGGCCGCCGCGCATCGGAAGTGTATTTTGAAAATGCACAAATTCCCGCTGATGCTTTAATCGGGGAAGAGGGTGCAGGCCTTGCTCTGATCGAACAGGTCACTGACGAAGCGATTGCTGCCCAATGTGCAGAGGCATGCGGTGCGATGAAGGTCGCGCATGCCATGACGCTCGAATATGCCAAACAACGCAAGCAATTCGGGGTTCCAATCGCCTCGTTCCAAGTGCTGCAGCACCGTATGGTCGATATGTACACCGAATATGAAAGCTCGGTTTCGATGACCTATCTGGCAACGATCAAGCTGGCCGAGGATGCCAAAGCGCGCCAATTGGCCGCTTCAGCTGCCAAAGTGCGCGTGGCTCAAGCCGCCCATCACATCGGCCAGGAAGCGATCCAGATACACGGCGGCAATGGCATGACCGATGAATATGCCATCGGGCACTATTTCAAACGGCTGACGATTTTCGATTCCGAGTTCGGCAATATCGATCATCATATGAAACGCCATATCGCCCTGTCTGCCTAATGGTATCAGCCTAACGGCATCGGCTAAACGGCGTCGGCTTAACTGCGTCGATCCAAGCTCTGGGTCGAACGATTGACTAAATAAATGGGCCGGGACGCGCTTGTGTTCCGGCCCGTTTTTTGATCAGAAATCCAAACCCCAAGCGCGATAATTGGCTTCCATTGATGGCGTCATGGCCAATGCAAGGTCGATATCTGCGCGACCGCCCTTTTCATCGCCTTCGCGCAATTTGATGATCCCGCGCAACAAGAGCGGGGCGGTCATGCTCGGTTCGGCCAATAAGGCGGCATCGACATCAGCGCGCGCCGCTTTCAAATCCCCCATGCGCAAATAGGCCAAAGCCCGGCTGTCTAGAGCCGCGGGGGAATAATCGCTCTTCTCCACCGCATCGACACAGGTCGCCATGCGGTCTTCATTGAGCACATCCCATATGCCCGCCTCCCAACACAGCGCGTTGAGCAATGTGCCATCGCCGGGCCGTCGGCGGATGGCGGTTTCCAAAACGGCTATCCCCTCTTCAACCGACCCCGCCCAACCATAGGCCGAGGCGAGCAAATTTGCCTCGTCCACCGGATCATCGGCAAAACTGCTGTAATCCTGCGCCAGCGCCAGACCTTCTTCGGGCTCGCCCAAACGGGCCAGGATTTCCACTTGTGAAAAATAGGTGGAGCCATCGGGTTGCAAATCTTCGGCCAATTGCAAATCCGCAAGCGCAGCTTCGGCATTGCCCAATTCGCGGTGCAATGCGGCGCGTCTGAGATAGAGATTGCGCGACGCCTCGATTGCGATCGCGGCGTCGATATCCTCCAGCGCGCCGGCATGATCATACACTCCTAAACGGAAGCTGGCGCGATTGCGCAGCGCGACCGTATCGTCTGCTTCCGCCTCGGCGATGGCCTGAGCATAGAAGGCTTCGTGCGCGTCAAGCAGAGCGCGATCTTCGCCGAAATATTCCCATAATTCGCGCACGCCGCCAACCGAATGCAAAACGGGCAGCGAGCGATCGAACCGAGCCAGAGCCCGGCGGGCAACAGGGATTTGATCCGCGGGCAATTCCTCATCCACACTGCGCATGGTTTGCGACAAGGTGAAGCGCGCCCCGTCAAGCACTGCATTAGAGGTCAATTCAACCCCGCCAATCGTATCGCTTGACTGGTCCGATCCCTTGAGTTCGAAACCGGCATCGCTGTCGGGCAAAATCAATTCGAAATATGAGGCAAAATGGGTCGGACCGTTGAGCCGCAGCGGGATATCGCGCCAGCTGGCACGGGCGCGGTCGGCGTTGAAGCCGATCGCCTTGGCGGCTTGCAACGGGGCTTCGAGTTCGTATTCGATATCATCGCGCTTCCATGGCGTAGTGCGCGCGCCGCGAGCGGTGATTGTCGCAATGCCGCTATCGACATCATAGCTGACCTGTTGATCAATCAGCTGCGATGGTCCGACAAATCCTGACACGGCCTTATAGACCGCGTTGTCGCGCGCCTCTTCATCGCCTTGATCTGCGACAATACGCCATTGCGCGCCGGTCATACCGCGATATTCAATCGTGATGTCGAACAAAGCGGGCAGCCGCACACCAGAGCTTTGGTCAGCGGTGAAGCGGACGGTGCGGTCAGGATTTGCCTTTGCCCGCTCGTCCAGCTTGACCAATTGTGCCCCATCCAGGCG
>JABSPI010000356.1 GCA_013214365.1 Erythrobacter sp. | reverse complement strand
TTGTTGCCATTTGCCTATTGGGCCTTGCGCCGGTGGCCGATTGGCAATGGGTCGGCCGGCTGTATTGCGGCATTTGTTCTGCTCCATCTGTTCGCGGCGCGCTGGTCCTATAGTTTTGTGCCTTATGATATCTGGTTTGGCGGCGCGATTGACGCCACTTTCGGGTTTGAACGCAATATGTTTGACCGGCTGGTGCATTTCGCTTTTGGAGTTTTGGCGGTGCCCCCCTTGGTCGAATGCGGGGTGCGTTACTGGCGTTTGTCGTTCCGCATGGCGAGTGTGTTTGCGGTGATGAGCGTTCTGGCACTTGGCGGGGTGTATGAGATTTTCGAATGGAGTTTGACCCTGACGCTCGCGCCCGAGGCGGCGGGGGCGTATAATGGCGAACAAGGCGATATGTTTGACGCCCAAAAGGATATGGCCCTAGCTGGGCTGGGTGCGGTTTTGGGCGCGGGTTTGGCCGCGTTTATGCCGGGTGTTCGCAAGCCGGATTAGGCGCGTTCAAAAACGCCGCGCCGGCCATAATCGGCGGCGCGCAACAGTAGGAGCGGATGTGAAGAGGCAATCAAACCGTGCAATACCCGCCTGTCTGGGCGCTATGGCCTTGATGCTGGCCGGGTGTGACAGTGGCGGCGTGCCGAGCCCGGCTGACCGTTTGGCGGGCGAGACATCGCAGAGCGCCGATGCGGTCAATCTCGACCTTGTAACCTTGCGCACGGATGGGGTGACCGCGGGATCGGAAAGTTTCTATTTTGCCGCCGGCCGCGCCGAAGTTGTCGCCGCCTTGACCCGCATTTTGGGGGAACCGGTGGAAAGCGCAGAAATGCGCGAATGCGGCGCGGGGCCAATCGATAGCGACCGGTTTGCCGGCGGATTGATCGTCAATTTCCAAAACGGCTATCTCGCCGGTTGGAACCTTGACGAGGCGAGCGAGAAGATCGCGATCATCGGCGATGTGGCAATCGGCACCGAGCGCGCCGTGGTCACCGCCGCCCCCGGTTTCTCCGCAATCGAGGCGAGCACTTTGGGCGAGGAATTTGTGCTGGGCAATTCGCTCGGCGGGTTCCTTGCGCAAGACAAGGTTTCAATGCTTTATGCCGGGACGCAGTGTTTCTTCCGCTAAGTCACGTGAGGCTTCGTCCATGACCCTTGCCGCCGATCTCTATTTCAGCTTCCGCTCGCCCTATTCCTATCTCGCGATTGGTCGCTACCGCGCCATGGCCGATGAATATGACCTCGACATTGCCTTGCGGATTGTGTGGCCGATTGCGGTGCGCGATCCCGATCTGCTGTTCACCGGCAACCGTGCCGCGCCGCGCTATATCTTGATGGATTCGATGCGCGCGGCCCAATTTTTGGGGATACCCATGCGCTGGCCGCGCCCCGACCCGGTGGTGCAAGACCGCGATGCGGGCGCCATCGCCAAGGATCAGCCACTGATCCGGCGCGTGTGCCGCATCGGCCAGGCAGCGGTGCGCCGGGGCAAGGGGATGGCATTTGCCGATGAAGTCTCCAAAATCATCTTTTCAGGCCATGTCGATGGCTGGGACCAAGGCGACCACCTCGCCAAAGCGGCCGAGCGAGCCGGGCTGGATCTGGCGCAGCTTGACGCAGAGGCGGTGAGCGATGTCGCCGGGCTGGATGCCGAAATTGCCGCCAATCAAGACGCGCTTGAGGCGGCGGGCCATTGGGGCGTGCCCACCTTGGTCATTGATGGCGAACCCTTCTTTGGTCAGGACCGGATCGACACGGCCAAATGGCGGCTTGAACAAATGGGAATGGTGAAACGGTGAGCTTTTCGGGCGGATGCCAATGCGGCGCGGTGCGATACGAGATCGCGTCGGCGCGGTTGGTTGGCTATGCTTGCCATTGCCGCGAATGCCAAAAGCAATCGGCGAGCGCTTTTGGAACCTCCGTCCCGGTGCGCAAGGAAGATTTCGTGATCACCGGCGAAACGCAGATCTGGAGCCGCCAGAGCGATAGCGGCGGCGTGACGGATTGCCACTTCTGTCCCAAATGTGGATCGCGTGTGTTCCATTCGGCGCGCGAAGGGCGCGACTGGATTACGGTGAAAGGCGGCTCGCTTGACGATCCTTGCGCGATCGAATTGCTGGCGCATATCTGGGTCAAGCGGCGTATGGGCTGGGTGACGCTTCCTGATGACGTGCAACAATGGGATACGCAGCCCGAATCGCGCGAGGAATGGCACGATTTGTTGGAATGGGACGTATGACACCTGAAATATTTAGCAGTTTCGACGGCACGCAGCTCGCATTTCACCGTGAGGGCGCCGGGGGTGATGGCGGTTCCATCACACCGGGCGTGCGGCCGGTGATTTTGCTCCATGGCCTGTTTTCCTCGGCGCATATGAACTGGATCAAATGGGGCCATAGCCAGCGTCTGGTCGAAGCCGGGTTTGACCCGATCATGCTCGATTTCCGGGTGCATGGGCAAAGCGATTGCCCGCATGATCCCGCCGCCTATCCCGAAGGGGTGTTGGTGCGCGATGTGGTCAGCCTGATCGATCATCTGGGCTATGCACCGGGCGAATATGATCTGGTCGGCTTTTCGCTGGGCGCGCGCACATCGATCCATGGCTGCGCCAGCGGGGCGTTGGAGCCGCGCCGCTTGATCGCTTGCGGGATGGGGGTGGCCGGGCTCGCCGATTGGCGCAAGCGCGCGGGCTTCTTCAAACGGGTGATCGATGAATTCGACACGAT
>JABSPI010000355.1 GCA_013214365.1 Erythrobacter sp. | reverse complement strand
ATGATCGCGCGCGTCACGCGGGCATGTTGCCCGCCCAGCGCCACCCCCCACGCAATCGCACCGCCCCAATCGTGCCCAACAATCGTGAAAGTCTCGATCCCCAAGGCATCGGCCAGCAGGAACACATCACCGATCAGTTTGTCGGGAGAGTAATCTTCGACATGGGGCGGTTTGGACGACCTGCGATAGCCGCGTTGATCGGGGGCAATACACCGAAATCTGTCGCTGAAATGCGCGATCTGGTGGCGCCAGGTGCGGTGATTTTCCGGAAAACCATGGAGGAAGATGAGCGCAGGTGCATCTTTGGGGCCGGCATCGACACAGTCCAGATGCACCCCGTTCGCAAGCGCGATCCGGGATTGTTGCACGGCGGCTACTCCCCCTCTTCCATGCGTTCCATATAGCCATTGGCGACCATGGCGGCGACTTGATCGAACAGGGCATCGGGCGTGCGGCGCATTTCGCCCATGCCTTCTTCCATCCCTTGCGCAACGATGATCTCGCGCTCTCCTGCGGCGATTGCATCGAGCATGGTTGTGGCCGCGTCATTGGCCGGTATGCCCTGGTCGATCGCTTTGTCGCTGCGCCCGCGTGCGGACCCGTCGCCCACCATGGCATTGCGCGAAACATTGGTCGCAACCGATCCGGGATAGATCACATGCACACCCACGCCCGTTTGCGACAATTCCGCGCGCAAGGCATCGCCATAACCGGCAAGGCCAAATTTCACCGCGCTGTAGGCGGTGCGCATCGGCACGCCGACCTTGCCCGCAATCGACGAGATAAATGCCAGCGCGCCCGATCCGCGTTCGACCATATGCCCGATCAAACCTTGTGAAAATGCGATCTGCGCGGTCAGATCGATATCGATGATATCGCGGTAGACCTGCATCTCGGTTTTGAGCGCCCGGCTGCGCTGTGACACGCCGGCATTGGCAAAGGCGATGTCGACCCCGCCCTTCCACGCAATCGCTTGCTGGATTGCTGCCGCCAAGGCCGCGTCGTCGCGCACATCAAAGGGCAAAACCAATGTCTCGCCGCAATCCGCGGCAACCTGCGCAAGGCGCGCTTCATCGCGGCCTGACAGGATAATATGCGCCCCGCGCGCCGAAAGACCGCGTGCCAGCGCCGCGCCAATCCCCGAAGATGCGCCCGTGATCCACGCCACCTTGCCGGTATAATCCATCATTATCTCTCCCTTTCCTCGCAGCGATAGCCACCTGCCTTTACCCCGGCAATTGTCTTGCTTGATCAAGGCCCGCGATTTTGGCGAGGTTCTGGGGGAAGACCGCCTCATGCCAATCGCTCAACTCATCAGCGGTGAACCAACGGTGCTGTGTCATGACCTGTTGTTCCAGCTCGGTATGGCGGGCCGTGTCGATTGCATTTGTGTCGACCCGGACCATAAAATACCGCTCGTCGGCCTGAACGTGTTCGCCCTCTACGGTGATGAATTGCGGGGTGGTGCGGGCAATTTGCGGGCCCGGCTCGGCGATAATGCCGGTTTCCTCCAACAATTCGCGCCGCGCGGCCTGTTCGAAGCTTTCATCGGCTTCGCATTCGCCCCCGGGCGTGACCCAGAAGGGTGGGCGATCCGCCACATCAAAGCGGAACATCAACACCTGTTTGCGCGGGTTTATGACGACAATCCGCGCCGATCGGCGGATCCTCAGGCCGGACTCTTCCAAGTTCATAGCGCAGGCGCGCTGGCCTTGATCGCAACCGCATGCACCCTTTGCCCGACAATATCACCCAAAGCCGCAATCACCGCGCGTTGGCGCGCCAGCCGGCTCATACTGGCAAAAGCGGCCGCCTCGATCACCACGGTGAAATGCGATTCGCCCGATCCATCATCGCCCGAATGGCCGGCATGGTGATGGCTGTCATTGATGATTTCGAGCTTGGTGGGGGCAAATGCCTCCTCCAGCAAGGCGCGCATTTCCTCAGCGACGGTTCCGCTCATCACAGATGTTTCCTTCTTTGCATGATTCCACATCTTGGAATCCGGGGTGCAAACCTCCATTCTCAATTCTTATGGCTTCAAGCAAGTTTCATGGCCGCTATGAAAGCGTGGATCGCCAATGCGATTGGCCCGGCTGCACCAGGCCGGGCGAATTTCGCGCACCCGGCCACCGGCCCAGCGGCTTTGACGGGCCGGGGGAGTGGCGCTGGTTTTGTTTGGACCATGTGCGCGAATTTAACGCGGGCTATGACTGGTTTGAGGGGATGAGCGCAGAGGAAATCCTGTCGGCGCAATCCCCGGCCAGCGGATGGCGCACCGAAAGCCCGTCCTTTGGCCCGCGCGCCGGGGTGGACGGGATGCCGCGCTGGGCCGATTTTGACGATCCACTCGATGCCATCTCTGCGCGTGCCAATGGCATAAAAAGCAGAGCCCAGCGCGAAGCGGCCATGGCGATGAGCGGGCGATGGAGCAAAGCAGAGGCCGAAGCGCTTGAAGTGATGGGGCTGGGCTCGGACACCGATAAGCAGAGATTGCGGCGCCGTTATTCCGAATTGGTGCGGCGCTATCACCCCGATCGCAATGGCGGCGACCGGCAGTTTGAAGGGCGGCTGGCCAAGGTTGTGGACGCTTACAATCTGCTCAAGAAAAGCGCGGCTTTCGCTTAAGAGGGGCGAGCTTGCCCTTGCACCTCAATTTTGTTTGAAAGCCCAGCGCAAGGTGCGGCCAACGCCCCATGTTGCCGCGCGTGCGGGCAAAGCGGTGAGGCGCGGGCG
>JABSPI010000354.1 GCA_013214365.1 Erythrobacter sp. | reverse complement strand
TGCTCCAACGCGATCGAGCTTGCCAAATGGTTGACCGAGCAGGAGCAGGTCGCATGGGTCAATTACGCTGGCCTGCGCGACATTGCGGTCCATATCGATCCGGGTGACCGCCGGGATCTTGGAAAGGCCCAGATCAATTGCATTGCGCAGGAGGCGGTGCGTGTATCGCCGCGCTGCGTGGTGATCACCGGCGACATCCCGCTGGCCGATCGCTGTTTGAAAGCGGGCGCGCGCGTTCTCAAACACAATGGCGCTGAGTTCACCCCCGCCAGCATCGGCAGCGCATTGGCCACGCGGGCGATTCTGGAGGACCTGCGCGCCGGAATGGACGGAATTGACGGCGGCCCACCCCCGTTCAACAAAGCGGACAGATCACAGTTTTTGCAAAGCTTGGACCGGGTGATGATGGGATTGGCGCGGGGGTAAGGGGGCGCGGGCAAACGGCGCTATGCTAACGCCAACCCACCCCAAGAAAACCGTCTGCAATAACCCGCTGCAAAAGAGGATCAATTCACCCTCGGCCCAAACCCATAATGCTGAAAAATTTCGAGCAGAACGCTGGGCGGTAATCCGTCCTTTTGATAGACGCCGAGAGGGTCTTCCTCGTCGCGCACAAGCAGTTTTGGTCTTTGGCGATCCTGCCGCGGGCAAACCGCCAATGCCAGTGGATAGGAGTCTGTAAAGATGGGCATTAAACGATTGCACAACCACCCGAACCACGGGGCTTCTTCAGGATAAACGCCGGCGTTAAAGCCATCGACATATTTGTCGAAATTCTCCTCGCTCAGCGTCGTCCAGCACCCAAAGCCCCAGCTTTCCTGCGTGCCCGCGATCGGGAACTCCATAACCGCGCGGATAATAAAGTTGGTTTGAGATGCTTCTTTTAAAACGCAGAAATCTTCGGTGAGGCAATCTTCATCAAATCGCAGGGCGCTATTGGGTTCAGCGCGGCGTTCTCCAGTCCACACATCAGGCGCATCAGCGCACAGATCCATCGGTTTGCCAGAACGCTGATGCCCGCTCGCGCAGGTCCAGTCCTGCTGCAGCATATCCCAAATGGCGCTTTCGGTTTGCGCATGCGACGGCTCTGGGCGCGTGGATGCTTGTTCCGCTTGGTGCGATTGATCGCGCTTGCCCCAAAGCCGCCGCAATATCACTTCGTCTCGCCTATCTAGTCTTCTGCGGTCGGCAAATACAATTCCTGTCCCTTGTCCTTATACACCCGGCTCATCTCCTCCATGCCTTTGAGCGCGGCTTGGCGGCTGGCTTCGGCGGTTTGGGCGCCCAGTTTTTCGGCGGCGAGGAAGGTGTCGGGGCTTTCGTTCTGCTTAGCGGCGAAATCGCGCACTTCCTGGCTGATTTGCATCGAGCAGAATTTGGGCCCGCACATCGAACAGAAATGCGCGGTCTTGGCGCCTTCGGCCGGCAGCGTCTGGTCGTGATATTGCTCGGCGGTTTCGGGGTCGAGCGAGAGATTAAACTGATCGCGCCAGCGGAATTCAAACCGCGCCTTTGACAGCGCATCATCGCGCACTTTGGCGGCCGGATGCCCTTTGGCAAGGTCGGCGGCGTGAGCGGCCAATTTGTAGGTCACAACCCCGACTTTCACATCATCGCGGTCGGGCAGGCCCAGATGCTCCTTGGGCGTGACATAACACAGCATCGCGGTGCCATACCAACCGATCTGTGCGGCGCCGATCCCGGATGTGATGTGATCATAACCCGGCGCAATATCGGTGACCAGCGGCCCGAGCGTGTAGAACGGCGCCTCGCCGCACACTTCCAGCTGCTTCTCCATATTCTCCTTGATCTTGTGCATCGGCACATGGCCGGGCCCCTCGATCATCACCTGCACATCTTGCGCCCATGCGCGGTGGGTCAGCTCACCCAGAGTGTAGAGTTCGGAGAATTGCGCCTCGTCATTGGCATCCGCAATCGAACCGGGACGCAAACCATCGCCCAGCGAATAGGCAATGTCATAGGCTTTCATGATCTCGGTGATGTCGTCGAAATGTTCGTAGAGGAAGCTTTCCTTGTGATGCGCCAGACACCATTTCGCCATGATCGAACCGCCGCGCGACACAATCCCGGTGACGCGGCTCGCCGCCATCGGCACATAGGCCAGCCGCACACCGGCATGGATGGTGAAATAATCGACCCCCTGCTCGGCCTGTTCGATCAGCGTGTCGCGGAAAATGTCCCAGGTCAGCTCTTCGGCGATCCCGCCCACTTTTTCGAGCGCCTGATAAATCGGCACGGTGCCCACCGGCACGGCGGAATTGCGGATGATCCATTCGCGCGTGTCGTGGATATTGCGCCCGGTCGACAAATCCATGATCGTATCCGCGCCCCAACGGGTCGCCCAGACCATTTTGTCGACTTCGGTGGCGACATCGGATGCGACCGCCGAATTGCCGATATTGGCGTTGATCTTGACCAGGAAATTGCGCCCGATCGCCATCGGCTCGGTTTCGGGGTGGTTGATATTGTTGGGAATGATCGCGCGGCCACGGGCGATCTCTTCGCGCACAAATTCCGGCGTGATCACATCGGGAATTGCCGCGCCCCAGCTTTGCCCGTCGCGGACAAAATCCTTGGCCAGTTCGCGGCCCAGATTTTCACGCTCGGCCACATATTCCATTTCCGGCGTGATGATGCCTTTGCGGGCATAGTGCATTTGGCTGACATTCATGCCTGCCTTGGCGCGCAAGGGGCGTTTGACCACATTGGGGAATTGCGC
>JABSPI010000353.1 GCA_013214365.1 Erythrobacter sp. | reverse complement strand
GTGCTTCTGCGATTTGACTGTGGCTAAGTTCAATCTCTTCACCCTTGTCAGGGCCATCTAGCCACGTACCTACACAGATACCGTCATCCAAAAGAGCAAGGTCAACCTCTAGCTCGTGGTCGTGTTCGTTGTACAGGTACACTCGTTTGTCTTCAACGCTTTCGTAAATCATTTGTTAGTTCCTTTCGTTGTTGTTGAGATAAGTTATAGAGTGATTCTCTTAGTTTGTCAACAAGTTTTCTTCCATATTTATTAATTAGTTACAAGTAAAATGAGCTTTTCCATCGGAGGGGTGAGCTTTTCCACTGGTGGGGGTCTGAGCTTTTCCACCGGAGGGGTGAGCTTTTCCATCGGAGGGGGTAACTGTTGCGCTCTTTCAGCATGTGTGACATTTTTAACACAGTAAAACTATATTTGCGAGTCAAGGGTTGACAGCACATTATTACACTCCGGTAACGGGTTCGTGATGTTTGTTACAAGGGGTTGACTAGGTAGAATCAACTCTATACTATTGCACCGCTTTGATTCCTTTTTGTGATGTGTCACAGAACCCCCACCATACCAGTGCGAATCAGGTTTTGTCAAGGATTGAATAGGCTATTGACGAATCGTTTGAGAACCTATAACCGCGCGCCCGTTCATTATGTTGTTTTGGCGCGTGAATCTTTTTTGTGTTTTTTGCTTGCACGACTCGAATCCATCTGGCATAAACAGAATCAAGGAACACAAAGACAAAAGGAAACGACACAATGCTGGAACAATTCTTTGTAACCTTCGGGCCTTATCTGACAGTCTGCGCAGGTGTTGCTATCTGCTGGGTTTTGTGCGAACTTTAACCGGAAAGGAAGAATCATGTATCTTGTTCAACTTATCTGTGACCCTAACCAGCCAAGTACAGAAGCGGCTTTTCTGATTGAAACTGACGCCCAAGCGTGGGTAAAGACGCAAAAACAAACTTTTCCCATGCTTCAATATCGCATAGTCAAATCCGAACAGTATCTTCACAACATGACACCAGCCAAGGAAGACTAACAATGAATCGCGCAACGTATACAATCGCAGAACGTCCCAACGGTAGTAGCAAACCGTTTGAACCGATTGAGGGACTGCCCCCAATGACACTGGCGCAAGCCACTAAAGCCTTGGCGGAGGCTACCGAACTGAGCCAAGCAGAGTTTGTAATTGTAAATCTAGCTGCAAGCTGAGGAGTCTAACAATGAATCTGTATAAAGAAGCACGCGCAATCGCTGAAGACGCTTGGAAAGAGAGCCAAGGCGACTTTGACACGGCCCAAGAGTATGTTTGGGAGTTCTGCGATGGTCATGAGGTGAGTATTTACTATCGTAGCGCGCTCAAGGTTTGCGCTGATTGGGACACGGAAGAAGGCGAACAATGGCTAGAAGATTGCGGCGGCATTGCACAACCGGGCGATAGTTTCGGCCAGATTGCTTGCCGTGTCGCATACGCTACGCTCTACTGTGCAGCTATGGAATGGTTGGGCGAGATCGAAGAGAAGGAGTCGGAATAATGCAAAAAGTGTATAAAGACACGGAGAGAACCGTCACCCTTTGGGATATGGACCTATATGGAGTCGACGATATCACCCTGACTTTTACCCCAGAACAGTTAAAGGAAGCGGGTTACCCTTACGAAATAAACATTTTTGACATGATGCGGCTTTTTAAGTGCAACGTGACCATAGAAGAGACAAGTAAGCAAACTGTTAGATATAGCGAGATCGAAGAGATTCTATTTAAGGAGTCGGAATAATGCAATTTAATGCACTACGGGAAGCTTATCTAGACTATGTAAACAACTATCTGACCGTTGATGTTTATGCAGACCGTAACGGCCTTACATACGACCAAGCCTCTAGGCTTATACAGTTAGGTCGGGAATGTCACGAGTCTCACTGTTCGATGATGAAGGGGGCTTACTATTACAGGTAAACTATAGATGGTTAAACACTTGTGGCATAGCCTTAGAATGGCGGCTGGTTAGTCTTGGGTTATGTCACAAGATTCAATGGGTTAATGAACAATCGTTCAATTAGTTTTGGCAGTTTCATGGTATTTAGCGGGATATTGAAAAGGGGTGTGGGCTGCCCGAATCACCCTCTCTGTCAAGTCTTTTCGAATGTAAAATCAAATGTTTATGCGAATGTGTTGATCTAATGCAACAGTCTAATGCTTAGGCCCTAGTGTGACATATTTATCACAGTTGATGATTCTTTTCCTTGGGTTGGGTGTCAAGGGGTTGACATGGGACCCCGGGGATTCTGACAGGTGATTCGTCCGCCCTCGGGTAGCCCCGTCTGAATCCAAAAGAAAAAATACCCGGCATGGTTTATCAATGTGTTGGCCAATCATCAAAATGTATATACAAATGACCTACCAAATGTATCTGACTACACAAAATACAAAAAAAAGAATCTTTAGTAATCAAGCACATAGGAAAAAGTTCAGGAATGTTGCAATTTTGTATGTTGACTATTCCTGAAAATGGACGTATATAAAGGTGAAGGGGGGATAAAGGGGGGAACATTGGTATCCTCCTAATGTAACAACCACCCGCTACTTCTTAAGCTACCCAACTATAGGATTTAATAATCATAATGGATTATAATCTATAATAGTAATAATACTTAAGAGTATGTAGTAAAGACCTTAAGGTACAATACTAAGGTATATACCTTATGAGGCTTTCCCTAAAAGAATTTCAACTATGATCAACTATCTCTATTGGTTGTAGT
>JABSPI010000352.1 GCA_013214365.1 Erythrobacter sp. | reverse complement strand
GCACGCCAATCCACAAAGGCATCAATCCCGGTCGCATAATCCGCCATGCGACAAAGATGATATACCCAATCGGCGGCATGACCGGCATGATGTCGCTCATCACGAAAACCGGCAGCAAAGAGCCCAGCATGATCGAGGCATAATGCACGGTTCGCGCACGCCATGGCGATACAACCCGGTTGATGTTCTGGCCGCCATAGGCTCGCTGCACTGGCGGTCCGAGGCGGTCAATCAATTGCCGGGCTCCCCATCTATCAGGCCATTATCGCTGAGGGGCTCGGTGTCATCGATACTGGCGGCCTCGACCGCTTTGGGTTCGTAGATCGGTTCGACGACCACAAAATTGGTCGCTGATGGTTCGGCGATCAACCGCGCGATGCCGCCATCGGGGGTGAGCTGGGTCAAAACCGCGACCGCGACGCCGGGGCGGTAATATCCGCCTGCGCCGCTGGTGACGAAGACATCGCCGATTTCAAGCGGATTGAGGCCCAGATTGATCAGGCGCACCCGCAACAATCCATCGCCGCGCCCTTCGGCAAAGGCGACCGTTTGATCGGACACCCGGCGCACGGGCAGAACGCTTTCTGTGTCGGTCAGCAGCAATATCCGCGAGGAGGCCAAAGAGGTATCGAGCACCCGCCCGATTACGCCGCGTTCGGAATGGATCGGCATGCCTATCTCGACCCCTTTGGCCGAGCCCACACCGATATAGGCAAACCGGCGCGCGCTTGACGAGCTGGAGCCGACAAGCCGGGTTGCGACAATCGGTTCAACCTCTTCACTCGAGAGGCCCAAGAGCGCTTTAAGCCGGCGATTTTCCGCCTCTACGGCCTGCGCCTCGGCGAGCTGGATGCGGGCGATTTCCACCTCTTCGCGCAATTGCGCATTCTGGCTTCCTGCGCGCCAATAGCCGCTCAGCCTTCGCCACAAGCCTTTGCTTTCGCCGCGCACCGCGCCGGTGACTTCGCCCACCGGGGCGGTGAAATTGCTGGCCGTGCCGCGCAAAGGTTGCATCGCCATGGGTTGCCACAGCGAAAAGACCAACAAAACCAGACCCAAAAGTGCACCGAGCGAGGCCAGCAGATATCCGGTGAAGACCGAATATTGTTGCCGCTTTGAAAAGCCCGATCGACGCGATGTTGGCGGCGCCATGGCCCTTTAAATCCTTTGCTCGTGTTTCTCCCGCGGCGATTGCGCGTGAAAAGCGTTTATGCCGATAGCAATACGCCGCGGAAGATCGGATCTTCCATCGCCCGGCCAGTGCCAATTGCAACGCATGTCAGCGGATCTTCTGCGATCGACACCGGCAGGCCGGTTTCCTCGCGCAGATGTTCATCCAAACGGCGGATCAATGCGCCGCCGCCGGTCAATACGATGCCCTGATCGACGATATCGGCCGCCAATTCAGGGGCGGTGTTTTCAAGCGCAATGCGCACCCCTTCGACGATCGCACCGATCGGCTCTGACAGAGCTTCTGCGATATGCGCCTGATTGATCGTGATCTCCTTGGGCACGCCATTGACCAGATCGCGGCCTTTCAACGTGATGCTTTCGCCGACCCCGTCTTCGGGGATCATGGCGGTGCCGTAATCTTTCTTGATCCGTTCCGCGGTGCTGTCGCCGATCAACAAATTGTGGTGGCGCCGGACATAGGACACGATCGCCTCGTCCATTTTGTCACCGCCGGTGCGCACCGACGTGGTGTAGGCCAGACCGCGCAGCGAGAGGACCGCCACCTCGGTTGTGCCGCCGCCAATATCGACCACCATCGATCCAACCGGCTCGGTCACGGGCATATCGGCACCGATTGCCGCGGCCATGGGTTCAAGGATCAAATGCACTTCGGATGCGCCGGCATTGGATGCGGCATCGCGGATCGCGCGCTTTTCAACCGAGGTCGAACCCGAGGGAACGCAGATCACAATTTCGGGATAGCGGAACAGGTTTTTGCGGCCATGCACTTTGCGGATGAAGTGTTTGATCATCTCCTCGGCATGTTCGATATCGGCGATCACGCCGTCACGCAAAGGCCGGATCGCCTCAATCGTGTCGGGGGTTTTGCCCATCATCATCTTGGCGTCATCGCCGACCGCTTTGACCCGCCGGATCCCGTTGATCGTCTCGATCGCGACCACAGAGGGTTCGTCAAGGATAATGCCTTGGTCCTGCACATAGACCAGAGTGTTGGCCGTGCCGAGGTCGATCGCCATATTTTGCGGACCGAATTTGAACAGATTGTTCCAGAAGCTCATTCTAGTGGTTTTCCATAGTCTGGATCGAAAAGGATGAGCTTGCCCGCATACGGGGCAGGTCCCATCAATCGATCCCTAAATTGACGCGATATCATCCGCCTAGCGAAAGCTTGGCAAAATTGCTAAATTTTTTGTTGACTAGCGCAGGTATTTTCCCCCGCAGGCCTCGAATTTGCGGCGGTTGACGACTAACTTGCGACAAATGCCGACCATTCGCCGCCTTCCCAATGATCTTGTGAACCGCATTGCTGCGGGCGAAGTGGTTGAACGCCCGGCGGCTGCGCTCAAGGAATTGGTTGAAAACGCCATGGATGCCGGGGCGCAGCGAATCGGCGTATCGCTAACCGATGGCGGATTAACCCGGCTTGAAGTGACCGATGATGGCTGCGGGATGAGCGCGGCGGACATGGCGCTGGCGCTGGAACGTCATGCGACCTCCAAATTGCCCGACGAAGCGATCGAGCAGGTCACGACTTTGGGTTTTCGGGGGGAGGCATTGCCCTC
>JABSPI010000351.1 GCA_013214365.1 Erythrobacter sp. | reverse complement strand
GCCGACACGCTTATGCAACGCGCGGATTTGGCGCTGTATCATGCCAAAGTGGGCGGGCGCGCGCAGACCTGTTTCTTCGACACGTCGATGACCCGCGATCTGGTGCGTCGGCGCGAGATCGAGGACGAACTCCGCCTTGCCATTCAGCGCGATGAATTGTCGATCTTCTTCCAGCCGATTGTCGATCTAGAAACGGGCCGGATCAAAACCTTTGAGGCTTTGGTCCGCTGGTTCCATCCGGAAAAGGGCGAATTGAAGCCCGACGAATTTATCCCTGTTGCCGAAGAAACCGGCGTCATCGTGACGTTGGGCAATTGGATTACCGCTCAGGCCGCCCGGGTCGCGGCACGCTGGCCCGAAGATGTGACCATTGCGGTGAACCTCTCACCGCTGCAAATTCGTGCACCGGGCGCAGCTTTGGGGATCCGCAATGCCCTGCGCGAGGCGGGGCTCGATCCGCGCCGGCTTGAACTCGAAGTGACAGAGAGCCTGTTCATCGAAGACAATCACGCCACCGCGGCATTTATCGAGGAATTGTCAGAGATCGGCGTGCGCTTTGCACTGGATGATTTTGGCACCGGCTATTCCTCGCTGGGCTATATCAACACCTTCCCCTTCTCCAAGATCAAGGTCGACCGCAGCTTCGTGTCCGGCGCACAAGTCGGCCGCAAAAGCGATGCGATCATTCGCGCTGTGGCGGAAATGGGCACAACGCTGGGCATGGACATCGTGGCCGAAGGGCTGGAGACGATCGAACAGGTCGAAGTGGTGCGCCAAGCCGGCTGCAATTTGGGTCAGGGTTATTATTTCAGCCGCGCCGTGCCCGATTACCTCGCCGCGATGCTGTTGTCGCAAGAGCGTGAGCAGGATGCCCCGCGCGAAAGCCGGAAAGCCGCCGGCTAACCGCGCCCATTTGGCCGGCAATATTACGCCAGGCTGGCATGCGCTGCGCGCGCCATTCACTGCACTCACACACCGCCATGCACGCCGCTTTTGCCCCGGGGTGAGGCGCGGATTTCCGCGCGACCTTAGGGCATGGCTGGAAGTGGGGCACAAAAGCCGCTTATTGCAATTGCGAACTGATTGCAAAGATAGTTGGCAAACACAGGGTTTTCACGGTTGCAATCGCCCCTTTGCGAGCTTAATCCGCGCAATGTAACCAATGCCGGGGGCAAGCGGGACGGACGCCTTGCCGGTTTAGCATCAGCTTGGGCAATCGCTTGATCCTTTGCCCCTGACACGAATTTGACGTCCCGAAGTTTTGAAAGGACGCAAATCTAATGGCCCGCAAAAAGATCGCCCTTATCGGCTCCGGCATGATTGGCGGCACGCTCGCCCACCTCGCCGCGAAGAAAGAAATGGGCGACATCGTCCTGTTCGACATCGCTGAAGGCATGCCTCAGGGTAAGGCGCTCGACCTGTCGCAATGCGGCCCGGTTGAGGGTTTCGATGCGAAGATTACCGGTTCGAACGACTATGCCGATATTGCGGGTGCAGATGTTGTGATCGTCACCGCTGGTGTTCCGCGCAAGCCGGGGATGAGCCGCGACGATCTGCTCGGCATCAACCTCAAAGTGATGAAGGCCGTTGGCGAAGGCATTAAAAACAACTGCCCCGACGCCTTCGTGATCTGCATCACCAACCCGCTCGATGCGATGGTCTGGGCTCTGCGTGAATTTTCTGGCCTCCCGCACAACAAAGTCGTCGGCATGGCGGGCGTTCTCGACAGCGCGCGCTTTGCGACCTTCCTTGCTTGGGAGTTCGATTGCAGCGTCAAAGACGTCAACGCCTTCGTTCTTGGCGGCCACGGCGACACCATGGTTCCGGTGAAAAGCTACACCACGATCAACGGCATTCCGGTTGACGATTACGCCAAGATCAAGGGCGTTTCGGAAACCCGCATCGACGAGATCGTGCAACGCACCCGCGCAGGCGGCGGCGAGATTGTGAAACTGCTCGGCAATGGCTCGGCTTACTATGCGCCCGCGACCTCTGCGATTGCGATGGCCGAAGCCTATCTGGGCGACCAAAAGCGCATCCTGCCCTGCGCCTCCTATGTCGAAGGCAAATACGGCCTCGACGGGCTTTATGTCGGCGTCCCCACAGTGATCGGCGCAGGCGGCACCGAGGAAGTGGTCGAGATCGAACTGACGGGCGAAGAGAAAGCCAACCTCAAAGTCTCAACCGACGCAGTCGAAGAGCTGCTTGAGGCGTGTAAGGGTCTGGATAGCTCGCTTGCCTAAGCCAATCGGCCTTATTCTGCTTGCTCCCGGTCTCGCACTGCTGCTTCACGCATGTGCTGAACCCGGAACAGCCGAGTATGACGAGCAGGAGGCTAACTTCGCCTGCTTGGGGCTCGCAGCTAGCCTTGATGGCTTTGCAAAGATCGAAGAAGAATTCAAGAATTTGCCAGACGATAGTCAGCAGCAATCTTGGCGGGTCGAAGACGATGGACGTTTCGTCCTCGAAGTTACCGACCCTCGTTCTGATCGAACAAATCCGTTCGTCCTAACATGTGCAGGTAACGTGAACTCACGTACGGTCGAGTTTCTTCAACTCGGGCAAGAAGAAATCCGCCCCTCCGGCGATGAAATTTGGAGCTATTGAATGTCCATCCTGATTAACAAAGACACCAAGGTCATCACCCAAGGGATGACCGGCAACACCGGCACCTTCCACACCGGCGCAGTCGAAGAGCTGCTTGAGGCGTGTAAGGGTCTGGATAGCTCGCTGGCGTAAGGAGCGACACGGTGAGCTACGACCTG